>NZ_CP050306.1 GCF_014189535.1 Rhizobium lusitanum
TTGTCGCGTAATGTACTGCGGCTACCGGACGACTATCTTGTTGCTATCGTGCCTGGGTCTGATACTGGAGCAGTTGAAATGCTGCTTTGGAATCTGCTGGGGCAGAATGGAGTAGAGGTCTGCGAGTGGGAGTCATTCGGCCGAGATTGGCTTCATGATATCGCTAGCGAACTGCGTGTACCCGGACTTAAAGTTTACAGCGCGGAGAATTTTGGCGAATTCCCCGATCTCTCTGCTGTTGATTTCGATAAAGATGTTGTTTTCTCCTGGAACGGCACCACTTCGGGTGTTTGTGTGCCAGATTCTGACTGGATTCCCGACGATCGACGCGGGCTGACTATTTGCGATGCAACCTCGGCAGTCTTTTGTATGGAAATAGATTATCGCAAACTTGATGCGATCACTTGGTCTTGGCAGAAATCGCTCGGCGGTGAGGGCGCGCATGGCATGATTGCACTTTCACCCGCGGCGGTTAAGCGATTGGAAAGTTATCGACCCGTCCGTCCCGTTCCAAAAATATTCCGGCTAACCAAGAACGGGAAGCTGCTTCATCAAGTTTTTGAGGGTTACACAATCAATACTCCGTCGATGCTTGCCGTGGAAGATGCACTCGACGCATTGGCGTGGGCAGAAAGCGTCGGAGGATTGCCCGGTCTTCTAGCAAAAACCGGTGAAAATTTTTCGGTACTTAAGGCGTGGGTCGATACATCCTTAGATGTTGAGTTTCTTGCCTCTAACCCGCGAACGATCTCCCAGTCTTCAGTCTGTTTGGCGTTCCGGCACGCGGCAAACCTACCTGAAACACTTAGACGACACTTTGCACAGCGTGTGAGCGAGATCGTTGCACACGAGGAGGCTGGATACGATATTCAGAGCTATCGTGACGCGCCGCCGGGTCTACGGATATGGGCCGGCGCAACTGTAGAGCGTTCAGATCTCGAAGCATTGTTACCTTGGATCGACTGGGCCATTGCTGAAGCCCGCGCCGAGCTGAGTTTAAACGGATGAGAGAACAACCGGATATACTTATCGGATTTGCGCAGGATCTTGCAGAGATTGCTTGCAGAAGATTGCAGGCTTGTGCTGCAAATCCGGTAGATATGCGGACGAAGGGCGACTCCAGCCCGGTGACTGATCTCGATCTCGAAATTGAGCGCGCTATGCGTGAACGAATCTTGGATCGCTACCCTTGTCACGGGATACTTGGAGAGGAGTACGGAGCGGAGCGTATTGGTGCAGATATCGTTTGGGTGCTCGATCCAATCGATGGCACCGCGCATTTCATCGCCGGTGTGCCACTTTTTGGCACCTTGATTGCAATAACGCGGGGCGGTCAGCCGTGGATAGGGCTGGTTGACATTCCGATGACGGGGGACCGTTGGATCGGCATCGCTGGCGAATGGGCCACGCGCAACGGAAAGATAGCCCGTACCCGGACCTGTCGAAGTCTTTCGCGCGCCTTCATGTCTTGTTCTAATCCAGACATGCAGTCCGCTGCTGAGGCGTCCCAATTTTTACGAGTAAAGAAATCGGTAGCTTACACGCTCTACGGTGCCAGCAGCTTCGCTTTTGGAGCGTTGGCAAGTGGTCGGACCGATCTTGCAGTGGATGCCGGTCTAGGCACTCATGACATCATGGCCCCATGTGCAATCATAAGTGGGGCAGGTGGTGCAATGACGGATTGGAAGGGAGAGGCTCTTAGGTTAGGGAGTTCGGGACAGACGATTGCCGTAGGTGACCGCAACCGGCTGCTGGATATAGTAGCGTTGCTTCAGCGCGCATGATCTTAATATGGTCGTAACCAGTGTTCTGCCCCCACATTGCCGCTGCCATGATTGTCAATCGTGTGAAACGGCTCCGAACATTCAGGAGATCTAGTCTGCGTCGACGAGGCACAAAAGATGTAGTTCCATAATTAAACTTACGCGAGAAATACACTCTTAAATTGTAGCTTCGGTAACGCAACGCCTTTTGCAGGTATAGGCAGATTTTCAGACTGCCCCGCCGCCGCGATCTCCTATATGGCGTCAAACCGCTCAAGCATCTTCCTGAGCTGCAGGTTCTGCGCATGAAGCTGTTTAGCCAGAAGCCTCTTGAGCCGCTGGTTTTCTGTATCAAGTGCGGCCACTTCATCGACGGAAATCGAATCCATGGCTGTCTTCGATTGCGTGTTTTGATCCTCGTGTGCACCTACGGAAACATGCGCGGTCGCGGGGCCACGCTTGGCGCGCTTTGGAGCAGCGTCTTTTGATGTTGCTCGAGGCCGCAACGATGGCTGGCTCTCCTGCACTTGCGCAACAGCTTCGACGACCGGGCGATCGACTTCGTGCGGCTCTAGCGCGTCAACCTGTGCGCCATTGACCGACGGTATTTCTGCCCGCGCAACATCGAGATCGCCCGCGTGTTCGCTGGCAGAACCCACATTGATCACATCAGGCAGAACGTCTCCACCTGCATCATGCGTGCCGGGTGCCTCGTTCGATTTGAACAGATGCGATGTGTCATCTTCGACTTCGCGCGCCACGGCCTTGAGGTCCGTGTCTCCCCAAATCGAGTTCGTTCCGGCCTTTGGCGGTCGTCGCCCCGACTTGAATTCAACAACGAAGCTTCGTTGCGGCGTTCTCATATATTCTCAACCTTAAAGCACTAATGAAAATCCGGCGCCGATCGGCGCCGCTATATTCTGATCGTGGACCAATACAATTCCGCCCAGCGCGCTTCAACCGGCTGCCGCGCGAGGCGGCAATTTGCCCCTTGCGCCGATAACCCCGTCGCTGACTTGCTTTTCATAAGCCATCCATCGGACGCAGAGCCCGAACTTCCGGCGTCACGCAAGCGGATGGGCAACGGAGAAACTGCCCGCCCACGCAGTCCCAATCCCGGACTAATCCAGCCCAAGCCTCTTGCGCAGTTCGGCATTTTCCGCACGCAGCTTTTCCGCCAAAATCTTGCGAAGCCTCTGGTTCTCCTGTTCGAGTTGAACGAGATCCGCCAACTCATCGCCGGCCGGAGCGGGTTTCTCTTGCTCTTGATCAAGGGGCCTTAAGGTCCGTTTCCAATTGTAGTAAGTCTGCTCCGATATGCTGGCGCTTTTGATGGCGTCCTTGAGCGAGCTTGTGCCTGCCGCGACTTGGGTTTCAATCAGTTTGAGCTTCTCTGCTCGTTCCTGCTCGCTAGACCTGCTGGATTTAGCGGTCGGCACCTTTGCTGCTATAGCCTTTGCGACCGGCCGAACCGATTCAGCGGTGGTCTTCTGGCGCCGTGGCGACCGCGGCTTCTTCGCCGTTGGTGTCTTCACCTCGGGATCCGTGCCCACAACCGCAGCAACCAGTCCTGTGTTACTCTCGTCAACCATTAGTATTTTCCCCGCGCTCATCGCCTATTTTCTGTTGGGTAAACTATAGTGTCAACACAAACCGTCGGCGCCCCACTTTAACGGCGGCTTGAGCTTGGCGTGGCGTTAGCATGAAGCTTGGATTGGAACAAGATCGCCTCAATATTCACACGCTTGGATTGAATTAGTCGAAATTTTACATGAAGTAATGAATTCTGGGAGGCTTGGGATTGTGGATTCCGCTCTTAACGCATTTTTTGCTTGTGTCTCAACCATTCTGTGAATGGGTCCCTAGACCTTCTTAGGCGCTTTCAAGCCCCCGCCGGAATAGGTGCTAAGTGTGGCGCTAGATTTCACCTTCGCTGAGGCAGGCTCACGATGCGTCGAATCGCTGAAGCATCTTTTTAAGCTGAATATTCTGCAGGAGCAGCTTTTGCGCCAACTGGCTTCTCAGTTGCTTGATTTCTTCATCAAGACTGACCGCATCATCAAAGAAGGTTTTCAGGGGCGAAGGGGATTGCACACTTTGATCCTGACGTGCGGTCACGGTGCTCGCCGCATTCATATCGGCGCGGGCTTTCCTGGCGCGTGCAGGCCGCTTCGCCTGCGGTATGCGTGGAGACTTTTTGCGAGTCGCGTTTTCCCGCACCAACGCATGCACTTCAGCACTCGACAAGCGAACCTCATCACGCATCGTCGTCACGAGATCGACAGGTGGGGTGTCATCGAGGTCAGGCCTATCGACTGCTTCCGTCGAATTTAACGGAAGCGCATACGCTTGTTCGGCTTCGCTTTCGATTGCGGTGGTTTCAGCATCACGCTCAATCGAAGCCTCGCGCGCTTCCGCCGGTCGTCCCCGCGACGTCAATTGAACAAGAAATTTCCATGGTGATTTCATCGTGCTTCAACCTCGAGCAAACTGGCCTGCTGCCGGTTTCATGGACATCGAGTTAAGGTGTTCCTCCTGAAACCGGAGAGCATGAATGCAAAGACGAATATTCAGCCGCGAGTACAAGCTTGAGGCGGTGAAGCTGGTCAGGGAGCGTGGGGTTGCCGTCGCGCAGGCTGCCCGTGATCTTGATGTCCACGAGAATGTGTTGCGCAAATGGGTTCGGGAATACGGCGACGATCCCAGCCAGTCCTTTCCTGGAAAAGGGCAAATGAAGCCGGAGCAGCTTGAGATCGAGCGGCTCCGTCGTGAAGTCGCAAAGCTGAAGGCAGAGCGCGATATCCTAAAAAGGCCGCAGCCTACTTTGCCAGGGACGCGATATGAAGTTCGCGTTCGTTGCAAAGCACCGCTCGATCTGGCCGGTGGCATGGCTCTGTGAAGTGCTGGGAGTTTCTCGCTCAGGTTTCCACGCCTGGTTCAATCGTTCTCCGAGCGAACATGCACGCCATGACGAGGTCCTGCTGGAAAGGATCAAGCAGAGTTTCCAGTCCAGCGACCGCACCTATGGTGCCCGACGGGTCTGGCACGATGTGCTGGAGGAAGGGTTATCCTGCGGCCTCCATCGTATTGAGCGGCTGATGCGCTTGAATGCGCTCAGGGCAAGACCCAGGCGGCGTGGCTTGCCAAAGGATGCCGGTGACCGTGCCGTCATCATGCCTAACGTGCTGGACCGCCAGTTCGTGGCAGAGCGTCCGAACCAGAAATGGGTGGCTGACTTTACCTATATCTGGACCGCGGAAGGCTGGCTGTATGTCGCAGCCGTCATCGACCTGTTCTCACGCCGTGTCGTCGGCTGGTCGATGAATGCCAACATGACAGCCCAACTCGTCACAGATGCGCTGATCATGGCGATATGGCGTCGAGGAAAACCAGATGCTCTGCTGCATCACTCCGACCAGGGCAGCCAATATACCAGCGAGCAGTTCCAGCGCCTCATGGGAGATCATAGCATCACCTGCTCGATGAGCCGCTCTGGAAATGTCTGGGATAACGCTGCAATGGAGAGCTTCTTCTCCTCACTGAAAACGGAGAGAACGGCACGGAAGGTTTATCGCACGAGGAATGACGCCAGAGCCGATGTGTTCGATTACATCGAGCGCTTCTACAACCCGAAGCGTCGCCACTCGACACTGGGCTATCTCAGCCCCAATGACTTTGAAACAAAGGTGGGATTAGCTTAACCTCGTGTCCGATAAACCGGCAGCAGGCCAGTCATCGAATGCACCCGCATTAGCCAAAGCCGCCAAAGTGGTTTTCAGGCTCTTCGTTGGATAGGGGCGCCCCCGCTTTGGGTAAGCCTTGGCATACTCGACTGCCGCTTCGACCTGATCCCGCGTCATAGAAGGAAAATCTACAAGGACCGCATCAACGCCCTCGTCCCGCGTCAAAGCTGCTATCAAGTGTGCCGAAATAGCCGTTCCGCGAACAACCGCCTCACCTCGATCGCCCTTGCTATCAATCCCGCCTCTGACGGCCTCAAGTCTCGCCATTCGGTCTTTAAGATCGGTGTCAATTTGCACAAGATCCAGTTCAAGCCTACCGAGCTGGAGTTTGTGGGCATCATAGGGCAATTTGCGCAAGGCGCCGTAAAGCCGGCGCCGCCCTGCTGGCGTCAGGTCCTTGTCGAGTTCATCGGCAAGCCGCAGAAAGCGCAGTTCGGCCGGGCCAAGGAGCCTTTGAACCACGTTCCCCACCTTCTTTTGCCGGGCGTAAATGACACCTGTGTCAACCGCCTTGTTCAGCATCGCCGGAGTTCTGCCGAGGACATAGCCTGCTTCGCTTAGCGTAAAATTCTGGACTTGGGACAAGCGCCACTCCTTCATCAATCCATCCCAATATAGGGATGAATTAGACACTGTGCAAGCTAGTAAGGCATCACACCACGATGTGGTGATCTGTCCGACAAGAACAACAGCGGTATATCGGTCGGGTTGTAAGCAATCTGGATATACCAATTCAACAAATGGATATCTCCGCAGTCTACCAGCCCAAGGCCGCTACTATTTCTTTGCAAAACCGGTACAAAGTCGTCATCAAAATTGCATGTTCCAGTGTTTATCGAAAGCCGATAACGAGAACGATCGATAACAAACCCTGGACGGAGAGCCGATTCATGATCCCAGCAGCCCCTTCTGACATCGACAAGGCTAAAGCCATCGAGGCGTTGCTGATCCGGCCGATCGATCTTTTACCCAAGGCAGTCGGCGACCCAATCTGCCCTTTTGCCATCGGCATCTGGACCGATCTTCGAGCGCTCCTGAAACCAGACACCTCTGTTATCTCGCTTCGGCGCGCGGTTTCTGCCTACACGCATTCAAAACGCTATTTTCTTGCCTGCGCCCAGCCAGACGCTTTTCGGCATGATATCGACGGCAACGCGGTCGCTCCCAATGCGGAAGAACACCGGATGGCCGCCCAACTGGCGTTCTCGAAGCTGAACAAGAGCTCATCGGATACTCCCGCCCCTCCCCCGCAACCGACGACGGAATCGCCTGAAATTTCGCGAGCAGCTCAAATCCGCGCCGGCCTTCTCGGCCGAAGCAAACCGAAAGCAGCAGACTCTAACCCGTCCTCTGCCCAGTAGGAGCATTTGCACGCACCAGCGACATCAGCATCGGACCAATCGCAAACTGTTCTTTCTCGGTTCGCCGGGTCAGATCACGGAGATAGCCGCCGGCCGAGTTGATATGTCCACCGCGCTCGAGAATGCAGGCCATCACCGTCGCGGCATTTTCCGGCCCCATGGCCAGGCAGGCATCCTGATAAGCAGATGGGCTGACATTCAGCATGGTTCGGACGACGACGCCAGCCGACAACAGGTCACGCCAACTGCCGATCGCACCGCCCGGCCCGTAATCGATGATCTGCGGGCAGGCTTGAAGAACGAGACCCAGCGGGAATGATTTGAGATCGCCGCGGGCATCCGCATTCGCTCCAGCGTCCCGCTCGGCTGCTTTCCGCCTACCCGATTGCCGCCCGTCAACGGATACTTCGGGTTTCCCCACCATCGGTACGGTTGTCAGGTCAGGTTTATCCACCGTTGTCGCGCCCTGCTTCGTTTCGAAGCTTGGTTCAAGATCAGAATAAGATTCGGGGTTTGAATTCTGTATGTGACGCTCATTTTGATAGGGATTGCCGCTTTGTTTTTGTGTTTTCAGCTGCATTTCCAATTGGATGACGATGTCATCACGCAAAATGACCAGTTCCTCGAGCAGATTCTCCAATGCTGCTGTCGTTGGGAAGCGTGGGAGGTCCTCGATCAGGCTTCTGAAACCCAGATATATGCCCTGCCAATCGCCGCCGAGCTGCTCAGCAACTGCCGTCTCGATCAGTTTTGCTATGTCGCGACGGCAGAGGCTGATGCGCTCACGCAGCTGCTGGATATGGAGGCGCTCGGCCACCACTGTGGCAGCTAGATGTTCGAACTCTTCGGCGCGAGAAAGCAATGGAGCCAATGAAAAGCCAAAAGCGTCACTGACCTCCCCTTCCCTACCCCGGCGGGCGTAACGTTTACCGTTCGGGCTGTCCTTGCGGATGAGCAGCCCAGCCTCGACCAGGGCGGCGAGGTGGCGTCGGATCGTTTGCTCGGCCATGCCATGCGACCGCAATGACAGCTGGGCATTCGAGGGGAAAACGACCAGGCCGTTATCTTCGCAAAGGTCGTTCTTCGGGTAGAAGCTCAAGAGAGCGTTCAGCACGGCGAGCGCACGATCGGTGACGCCGAGCAGTGGCTTGGCTTCACAAAGCGCGCGATAAATCTTCCATTTGTCGACCGACTTGGCGGGGTCAATGTCGCGCGTCAGCTTTTGACTTGCGAGCATTCCAAGCGTCATCGGCCGCCGCCCAAAGGGCGTCGTCACATATCCACTTTCCATTTGCCTTCACCTACGTTGAGGCAAAAAAATCCACTCACCAAAAACGGCGCCAAGACTCTTGACTATGATTCGTGGAAATGTGATTCTCAATCTGCGATGATTTGAGAGAGGCTTCCACGACGGCGACGTTTGGGGGCCTTTTTCTTTGCGGTTTAGTCTCCTACCCGGGTTGACTCATTTTCCTGGAACGCTTTGTAAAGCGCCTCCAGCTGATCAGAAACAAATGTTCCGAACTTCGATGCATCCTTTGACGTCAACGCCAGTGTAAAGGTCTTGCCACTTTCGCGAAGGACCACGTTAACGGCATTTCCTGCTATGTGGAAATTGCGGCCACTCTGCTTGCTCGCCAAGCGTTTCCGCTTCCCGCTCTTCTTCAATTCAGCGAGAAGCTGATTGAAACGCGCCGATGCATCAACACTTTGGAATGCTGCGGATCGAACAAAGTCGATTATCCGCGCGTCGTTACCCTTCGCTTGCACAAGCTTTTTCAGCTCTTCCCAGCGATCACGGCCAACCCCCTTAGCGGCACCCACAGCATCAAGAATCTCTTCGGGAATGACTTCAGCAACGGAGAGCATGCGGGACAGCAACGTGTCGTCTACAGTCAACGCTGTTCTGATCGTTTCCTTGGTCATACCACTGTTGAGAAGCTTACTCGCAAAGAGCGCCTTCTCAATGAAAGTGAGATTTGCTCGTGCGGTGTTCTCCTGACCTTGGGCAATGACGTGGGCAATATCTTCCAGCGGCTTAATCACTGCTCTTACAGGAATCCCGAGTTCACGGGCTACGCGGGCGCGCCGATGACCAAAGACGATCATATAGCGGTCCGACGCGTCGGGATGTGGCCGAACCAGGATAGGTGTAGACTGACCCGACTGCCGGATCGCTTCCCGAAGCTGAATAAAGTCAGTTTCGTCGTCAGCAATGCGGTCCGCTACAAACGAAGCATCTAGGCTCCCGGGGTCAAGCCCAACCACGGTCTCGCCTTCCAACAGCCGAATGGAATTTTCTGCCATCTCATCGAGCGACTGAATCATTGAGCGCGAAGCTCCCCGCTTTGTATATTCCGAGCGAGCTTCGGTACTCTTTTGTTCGGCGGATGGATGCGGCTGTGCAAAATTTGCAAGCATATGCTTTCTCGCCATTAGATGACACCCTCCCCCGTTCTAACAAGTTGACTTAACTGACTTCTTTGCTGATCTGCACGGCTGTCAAACAATCTGGTCATTTTCGACCCCATGCCTTGTGTAACAGCCCAGTGATCTCCGCGTTCACACCGTTAACGCACTCGAGTGCGCGATCGTAAGTAGAGCGGGTAAATAGATGCTTCTCCACCTCATATAATGTCTGCTTTGTGATGCCGGCGTCGCTGATTGCGGTAGACTTTAACATGTGGTTCTGCAGCATGCGCTTGTTGAACATCGCTTGCATAAAGCCAACCATCTGCGCTTGCGGACCGTCGGTGGGCTCGTACCGTGTTACCAGGTAACGGAACCAGTTGAGCTTAACCCTTGCTCCGGCGCCCTTTATCGATTGCAGGATCCCACCGAGCATCAATAGGAATTGGCTCATCGACATAATATCGAGCATCTGCGGATGAACGGTAATCAATGCCGATGTCGAGGCGCTCAGCGCCGTTAACGTCAAATAGCCAAGCTGAGGCGGGCAATCGATCACCACCACATCGTACCGCTCATCGACCTCTTTAAGGGCGCTCGATATCCGGGTGAAGAAAAGACGACCTTCCGGCGAGCTTTTGTTAGTGGCGGCGAGTGGTGTTTGATATTCATATTCTTGGAGTTCCAGGTTTGCCGGAACAATGTCGAGACCGGGAAAGTTCGTCGATTGAATGACGTCCTTAATCGATTTACGCTCGTCATCGTAACGCAACGCCTCGAAAAGTGATGGGTTTTTATCAAGCTCTGGCTGAATGCCATGCAGCGCGGTCAATGATGCCTGTGGGTCGAGATCAATCGCGAGTACTCGGTGACCGGTCAATGCCAGGTATTGGGCAAGATGTGCGGTCGTCGTGGTCTTGCCCGAACCACCTTTGAAATTAACGACCGAGATGATTTGCAATGCTTCGCCTGCGCGACGATGCGGAACATAACGCTTGAAATCGCTGCGGCCATTTTTGTCGAGAAAATGCCGAAGCTCCAGCATTTGCGTGGCCGTGTAGGTTCGCCGTCCGGATGACGTAGTGGAGGGAACTGGCCCTTTGCCTTCTAGATGGAGCTTCTTAATGTGATTCTGTGTTACACCAAGATAGTCGGCGACTTCTGCGAGAGAAAATGATCGCAGGCCTTTCTCAGCATTTGGCGGATATTGCTCGAGACGCAGCATATTCAGATTGTCAGAGATGAGCTCACCCTGCTCAAGAATCTCTTGGTCAAAGTCCAGCGTGTCAATGTTAGTTATCATGTTCATGCTGCCAATTCCAAAATAACGCTTTTCGCGAGAAACGCATTCAATAAGCGTTATTTATACTCGTGATTCTGTGGGAGCGGCAAACGGTTTTTAGTTAACGATAGGTTAATGGAGTTTGGCCGCGACAATGGAAGAGGAACAATCCCAGCATCGAGCGTGTCTAACAAACTGAAAATATTACGGAAAGAGCGATTTTGCACGGCTGTCAAATTTCACACTGTTATGCGTGCTCAGCTGGAAGTCATCGGCATTGCAGCTATCGCTGAGGGTGTGTGTGGATACGCGCTGACATTCACATGAAGCACATGCCCTCGCCCGAACTTGTGGAGAATGAGGGGAGCGAGGGTTCCCCGCATTTCTTGAAGCTAGCGACGTATAGCTTTCAATCTTTCATCCGGCGGTCCCGGTCGCGCTTCGCGACCGGGACACGACCGATTATTCAGCTACTTCCAGAACGCTGTCACCGTAAAAGGCATCGTTGACCTCGCCAACATCCCCGGCATGCCCTTCTTCTAAGTTGTCGCGAACAGAAGTTGGCCCAATTGAAACAAATCGAGCAGGCTCCGGAAGCCAGCCTGTTCCACTGACTTGCCGCTCCGCGTACGCCGCCGCTTCCCCTTTCTTCATACCGGAAATACCCGCAGCAACGTCCTTGCCCCTCGACTCGGTAATCGCCGTCTCGATCCCCGCTTTGCTGATCCGACCAAAATACCCCTCGGCAGTCGGCTCGAACCACGCGTTCATATCGACTTTCAGCGCCTGCCCAAGCTCTTCGGCATGAGCGCAACCGCCTCTGCGATCGTCATAGAGTTTGGCAACCGCATTGACCGAATGCGCGGCGGCATAGGCTAGAAGATTGAGCAACTGGTCGTGCGGCTGCTCCATGCACCACTCCCAAAGATCGGCGGGATCGCCGGGAATGACATAGCCGTAGTTCTCGCGGAGATCGTTGAAGGCGCAAAGTGCCTTGCTCCCCTCCGGCAGCTTGATGCTGGTTTCAAGGCGCTCGCTCGTCAGACTGATTTCAAGCGCGCTTTGCACACCGGGATAGGTGTAGGCGACCTTGAGCAACAAAGCATGGACGACGGCTGCAAGCGCAACGTCGGGATTGCGGGCAAGTTCGACGCGGAGCACAGCGGTCTTTTGCGCCGTCAACTCCTGAGTAAGAGCCTGAGAATGGACGAACGGCTTTGCTCCCTTTGGAGTTGCTTCGCCGCCGCTTGCATTGTTCGCCTCCAACCGCACAGCCTCGATCTCATCGTCGCTCCTGATGAGGCCTCGCTCGACGCGCAATGCGCCGTAGTAGTCGATGGTGATGATTGCACCCGCCTTTTCGAGATCATCTGACGAATAGGCTTCCGTGAGGTTATGTAGGTCCCTCATCCGGCTGTTGATCACCAACATTCTACCTTCGGTTTCCTCGTCCGCAGCGCCGGCTTCGATCAATTCAGCCAACTCATCATACTCAGCGTCGAGGCTGTCGAGTTCTGCCTGTTGTTCATCGCTCAACGTCACTGCGACAGCGTAGGCGCGCTTCATGCGGAAAATATCATCGGACAGGCTAGCGCTGCACTCAACCCATTTCCAACCCTCCGCTCTTACCCTCTCGGCTTCCGCCTCAAGCGTCTCCGCAACAAGCCGCTCCACCAAGACAACATCGGTCGCATAACCCTCATTGCCCGCGTCGAACAAATCACGCCGCACGACACCGCCTGCGGCCTCGTAGACATGCAGTCCGCCAATGAGCGTGATGCGCTTGTCCGTGGCCTTGATCGCCTCGTTCTGCAGCGCTTGCCGGATCGCATGAGCATTGCAATTCCACGATGGAAGGCTTTCCCATACTTCCTCCTGACGGGCGTGGTCGTCGCTCACGGTGAACGCCGCCAACTGCTCAAAGGACATTTCCTCGTTGCGGTAGATATCCAAGAGCTTCGGTGACACGCGGGCGAGCGCAAGCCGGCGACGCACGACTGTTTCGGTGGCTCCGAAGCGGGCGGCGATATCAGCAATCGGCGTTCCTTTGTCGGCCATAACCTTGAATGCTTCATATTGATCGACCGGATGCATCTCCTCGCGCATGATGTTTTCGGCAAGGCTGATCTCGGTCGCCTTGTCAGCCTCCCGCTCCTTGCATTCGACCGCGAAATCCTTGGCGATCTCGCCAGCCTCGGCCAGAAGGGTGAGCGCCTGACGTCGCCGTTCGCCGGCAACCACGAGGAAATGGCCTTTCTTCTCACTCTTTCGGACAACGAGATTTTGCAGAAGGCGATATCCGTCGCTGCGGATATTTGCCGCCAGTTCCTGGACGCCTTCCTTGCTATAGGTCTTGCGGACGTTCTTGGGATCGGCGTCGAGCTTGTTCAGTGCGATAGTGATGATGTCAGTCATGGAAATTCTCTCCTTTTCGAGATTGGGGACAGTTCAGGCGAGGGCAAAGGCCCAGAGGCTGACGGCTGCGAGAAACGCGGTCAGGCTGATGGCTTCCAAGATCATTTTCGTTGTCATGTTCGGTTCTCCTTCATCCGCGAAGCGGTCTTGGTCCTGCGAAGCAGGAGCACCCGCTCCTGCTTCCCGAGCTCGTGCGGAACAGCGGGGGAGAAGGGGGCAAGGAGAAAAAGACGAGGGGTATCACCCACCCGGAGGACGGTGGCTAAAGACGCCGGCCGGAGCGGCGAACACGCGATCGCGTGTTCGTCCTGCAGGACGCATCCGCGGCCGAAGGATGGGGAAACGGCTTTTTGTCCTTGCTGGGAAGAGGGGGCGGAGCCTTCTTTTCCCGCTCAAAGGGAAAGATCCCGCCGGCGGTGGCGGCGTCATGGTGCTGCGAATGCAGCCCTGGCAGAGGGATCGTTACCGGTATCGGCGCAGACACCGGCGGTGGCTGCGTTCGCATGGCGAATAGAGCTCGTCCGCGGAAGCGGCTGACCCTAACGTTTCGCTATATTAGGCATCAAGCGTTCGACCAGCTTTGCGGCCTAGAGGAAACGCGCTGATGATTTGTCTTTCCGGCGGAAAGTGCTTATCTTTATCGCATTGAAATATTGTCAGGAATCGACGTTTATGGAGCTGACTATTACGCTGGCTGGTCTGCTTGCAATTGCCCTGGCGCTTTACATGATGCTGTCTTCATGGGGAAAATCTCTCTCCTTCAAGATCAAGTGCTTGATCTTTAGTGCGATCGTCTTCTGCTTGGCAGCGCTCTGGTGCGTGGTCTACGGACCGGAAAAATGGTTCATGATACAAGCCGGCATTGTCATCGTCGTTGCGACGCTGATCGGTCTCTTCTCCTCAGGCAAAGCTTGATCGGAATTGTCATAGCCCATTGGGCGAAATGACAGCTTTAGAAGCAGAGTTTAAGCAAGCGACAACCCCGGCCGGAAGGCCGGGGCGCTGCGCCCTTGGGATCAATCCCAGGGAATGACGGCCATCAGGGCTTCGTCGTCCTGACCTGGATAGCGGCCGAGGTTGGCGTTGAGCCTGCCGTATCCGGTATTGACGGTGAGGGTGAAGTATTCGCCGCCGCTCTGGTTCTGTTTCTTCCAGATCCCACCGATCTCGACGCGTTTGCCGCGCGGGCTCTTGGCGAAGAGGCGATAGGCAGGCGCCTTGGCGTTGGTGCTTTCGAATTCCTCGCCTGAGATGTCGAGGTCGTAGGCGATTGAGGCGATATTGCCGGACAGCGTGCCGTTGTCGTTGAAGCGGATGAAGTTGACGAGATCGGTCATTGCAGTGTCTCCTTTGTTTGCGTTGCCGATGGTCACGACAAACGGCGGGAGAGAGGGCGGACTGCACCCGGAGTGCTCACAGCACCGGAGGGGCGTAGTGCAACGAAGCGCCGCCTCAGAAGGGGATTTTGCCGCGCGAGGAATGGCGCTCAGCGCGACAAGCGGAGCTTGCGCTGGGCGACGGGGGAAAATCATCTGCGGAGGCGGTTGCTGGCTGTCGGCCCGCCGTAGTGGTCCATCACTCGAGGCAACACGAACAAGGAGAAACGCAAGACGTGTGGTTTCGTCTCATCCGCGTTCAACGATAGATGCCCAGACGAGCAATGTCGTCTCTATCGCTGCCCGCGCGCTGAGTTGGGCTGGTGAATAGGAAGCACCACGTCTGTCGGCGCGGCGGCCAAACGTTTGATCCCGAATGCCATGCACGGGAATCGGTGGCATCTGGAAATACAAAGAAATGGAGCCGGCTATCGTGGCCACCTGACAACCGGCGCGTTGGGAGATGCGACTCACGATATGTCCGCCAAAAAGTTGTCAGACCATGCCTCAAGCCTCGACGCGGGACCGATCTCGGAGGCGCAACACCCGGCTTCCGGCCGGGGTTGCCGCCTGGGGCCAACGTTTGTCCAAAGGACATTCCGCTCCTGGGCGGGCGGGGAGTATCGAGGGGAGGGGATCGGGGCTTCCCTCGGGCCTGATCCGCGCTGCTCGATGCGGCACGGAACAGGAAGGCGCGGTAACGGCGCTCAAGCCGCCGGTCTGGTCTCAGATTTCGCAGCAAGGGATAGTCTGAAACCAAGGGCGTCCGCCACTTTGGCAATTGTTCCGAGTTCCGGATTTCCTTCTCCGTGTTACCTGCAACAGTGCAAAAGCTGCATTGAGTGTTGCCCGGTGTTTGACTGTTTTCTATTCTACAGCCTGATCATCAAGCATCGAAAGCTGACATGGACTCTCAACTCGACATGTTTGCGAAGCCAGTGGTCGACGTTCGGCCGCAACGGCGTGATGCGCCGGCCCGATCGAAGCGCCGGCCATTGCCAGTACCTGCCTCTCTTACGGACGAAGAGATGGTGCGCAGACTCGAGGATGGCGGTCAGTACCGCATTCTTCGCAAGCTTGTACCAAGGAAGATCGCGGTCAACAGGCGTCCGGAGTTCCAGCGGGTTGGCGTGATCCTTGACACGGAGACGACCGGCCTCAATCATCGCAGTGATGAGATTATAGAGATCGGCCTGATTGCCTTCACATTCGATGATTTTGGCCATATCGGCGATGTCATCGGCGTCTATGGTGGATTGCAACAACCAGGCACGCCAATCCCACCCGAAATCACCAAGCTTACCGGCATCACCGATGAGATGGTTGAGGGGCAGATGATCGACATGCAACAGGTCCGCAGGATGGTTGCGCCGGCGGATCTGGTGATAGCGCACAACGCCGGCTTCGATCGGCCGTTCTGTGAAGCGTTTTCAAATGTCTTTGCTGCCAAGGCCTGGGCATGTTCGGTTTCTGAAGTTGACTGGAATGCCCGCGGTTTTGAGGGCACCAAGCTCGGATATCTGATTGGGCAGGCCGGCTATTTTCATGACGGCCACCGCACCGTCGATGACTGTTTCGCGCTGCTTGAGGTTCTTGATCGCAACGTAGGAGAGGAGGAGACGCCATTCGCGGAGTTGGTCCGCACCAGCGGGCAGTCACGGGTGCGTATTTTTGCCGAGCATAGTCCGTTCGAAATGAAGGATCATCTGAAGGGCAGGGGATATCGCTGGTCCGATGGCAGCGATGGCCGGCCGAAGTCCTGGTGGATCGAAATCGACGAGGACGCGCTGCGCGACGAACTGCATTATCTACGCTCGGAGATCTACCGGTGGGAGGAGGCCGACCCGCCCATCCAGCATCTGACCGCTTTCGATCGCTTCAAGGCATAAGCAGGTTCGGGGATCTCAGAGAGCGCCACGCATCTATTTCGATGCGTAAACGTGTGGCGCAGACGTCGTAATTACTGATGTCATGGCTCTCTACAAAAGCCATTTCTTCTAACCGAGATCAAGAAGGCTTTTTCCTAGCGAGGCGAGGGGCATCGCTTCGATACCGTTCTTCAGCGGGAAAACCTCTTGTCCGGGATAGACGACAATGCGCCGCGCCGGATCGATATCCTCGCAGGCAAGATAGAAGCCTTTCTCGAGTTTCGGTGTCAGGCTGCGCTTGATTTCGATAGCCCAAGGACGACCGCCTGGCGGGGTGAGAAGGAGGTCGATCTCCGCGCCCGCCGACGTTCGATAGAAATTGCTCTGGGTTCCGGCCGGTGCTGCGGCTATCAACGTCTCGATCACGAACCCTTCCCAGCTTGCGCCAGCCACCGGGTGACCGAGCAGGTCCTCCTGGGTGGTCAGTCCGAGCAGGGTGTGAGTGATGCCGCTGTCACGAACGTAGACCCGTGGTGATTTGACCAGGCGTTTGCCAACGTTCGCATGCCAAGGCTCAAGGCGCCGCACAAGCAGCAGATCAACCAGGAGATCGAGATAGGAGGCGACCGTCTTACCGTCGACGCCCAGCGCGCGGGCAAATTCCGCTGCGTTCAAAAGTCCTGACTGATGATGCGCAAGCATGGTCCAGAAGCGCCGTAGCGTTTCTGCTGGAATGCGGGGCCCAAGCAGGGGAATGTCCCGTTCCAGATAGGTCCGGATAAAGTCTTGCCGCCACCGTTGGCTTACACGATCATTTGTAGCGAGGAAACTATCGGGGAATCCACCCCGCAGCCATAGGGTGTTCAAATCGTGGGCCGGCACTTCCAAGCCATCGATGGGACCCATTTCCAGATAGGCGATGCGGCCTGCCAGCGTTTCACCCGACTGTTTCAGCAGGTCAATGGATGCCGAGCCGAGGAGTAGGAAATGCCCGGCTTTCCTCCCATCTCGCCGGCGACGATCGATAAGACCACGCAGATTCTGGAAAAGATTGGGCAGGCGATGAACCTCGTCCAAAATCACCAACTTGTCGCTATGCTGACTGAGATACAGCTCCGGCTCGGCGAGTTTGGCTCGGTCGGCATCAGATTCGAGATCAAGATAGATCGACGGACGATGGTCCGCTATGTTGAGCGCCAGTGTCGTCTTGCCGACTTGGCGCGGGCCAATCAGCGCAACGGCAGGGCTCGTGTCGATTAGCTCGTTCAGTTCAGCGGTAATTCGGCGCTCAATCATCCTTGCATTTATGGAGTATAATTCCACAATTGCAAGGATAAATTATCGAAACTCGAGCTCCGTCAGAAGCCCCGTCGGCTTGCGATCTAAGAGGGCCGCCAGGCGTCTTCAGGTTGGGGGCGTGGACGCCTGGCGTAGAGAAGTTCACCGGGTAGTGAACAGCCCAACGATACAATCACCATCGCCGAGGGGAAAGACTGCCCAAAGGGGTAGGGTAGGCAAAACCCTATATGGCGGCGTAGCCGGGCGAGCAGAGCGAATGACCTTCGTTTTGGTTGTCGCGCTTGCTGACACGATCACGCCGCTACGTCGTGGGTCGGTCGGTCATTCTGAAGACGAGTGCTCTGCTCGCCAGATTCATCGGTCTTTCAAGTGTTGGGAGTTAGGGCATTGCGTCAGGCGACCTGAGCCGATGCGAACCGCTGCGCAACCCCGGCCGCGTCACCCACTGAAGTGTAGATGCGATGTGCAATCGAGTCTGGGGTAGCAGGGGCCTATTCCGGCCCCAATTGCGCGGCCATTGTCGAAATAACGACCGGAATTCCACCGGTAGGCGGCGCGTAGCTGGTAATCTTAACGCTGCAAGCAGGCCTGGTGTTGCTAATGATCGTCCACAAGCTGCCCGCAGATGTGTTGACTACGCCGATGGTCCCGCGCCCTGATTGGCTCATGACTTTCATGCTTGGATCGACCATCGACATGACCCTGGTAGTGCGCTGATAGTCGCCGAGTTCGGGCAAGAAGAACACAACCGTAATTCGGCTCGCGTTGCCAGGCTGGGTCTGAGTGGCGCCTGCCGCACCATCGACTATTTTCATCCAATCCGGAACAGCAATGGCACAGCCACCTTTAGAGGCATGGAAACGCTTCCAACCTGCTGGGGGAGGGGAGGCTACGTGCGGCGTCGTCACACAGCTGGAGAGAGCAGTCATCAGAGCAAGCCCAGCGATCAAGGGCAGTGAAGGGCGCATTGCAAATTCCTAGATGGGTATGAATGTGATGCGGCACCGGGTTGCGGCGCCGATACGTGCGCTAAACGTTTGTTTTGGCGGGCGTGACAGGGGTTATTTCACCCTGCTTATTCGCAGATGCCACTTTGATCTGGCTTTACTGGGCTTTCATCCGCAAAACACGCGTATCACCTTAGATTTCGGATTAGTCACGGATTGGACCGCAGTGTCGCTGTGGACGAAATTCAAGCGCGTAGGGGTATCGGTAGCGACCCGTTCTTCGCTTCCGTAGTGTCGTGAATCTCCGGGTATTTTTAGCCCCGTTGTCGCGGAAGATGGACCTCCTACCAACTTTTGATATCGAGAGGCGCCGCAAGCATCAGAGGTTGACCTTGATGCCGAGTTGGATGGAGACGTGGTTTCACAGGCGCTTAAAGACATTAGTGCCAATAATACAGGTGCAATGACTAAAGGTTTCAAGGTTCCCCCCTTCGGGCTGCTAAATAGCCAGACCTCTGGCATGCCAGAGTTAGACCTGACATCATCAGGCTATCTACTGCCTTAACCGGTATCAAGCTGACAATTTCAGGTGGCATCGAAAAAAATGGAGCGACCTCCAGATCCAGCCGGAACCATGTGTTCGACCGGGGGGCGAGTCGGCTGTCTTCGCGCATGAACCAACTGGCCGAGGCGCATCGCTAGATCACCAGCCTGGCAGCTCGTCCATTTTTGCGTTCGGCATTGTTGTAATAGCTGGCTGCCTGCGTCACCGACTTGTGCAGCGACTGCTGCATGGCCTCGGGGAGGGGGGATGCCACGATTGGCGGCCTCGGTGAGATAGCCAGACCGCAGGCCATGCGCCGAGAACATCTCCGGGTCTAGGCCGGCCTGCTTGACGCGTGCCTTGAGGATGAAGTTGACCGATTGTGGCGTCAGCGCCCGCCGATCGATATTGCCCCACTGGTCGATGCGTCGAAACACCGGGCCGGTGTCGATTTTGGCCTCCGCTAGCCAATGTTTCAAGGCGATTACCGGCCGGCCGATCAACACGACGTGTTCGTCATCATCGGCCGTCGTCGTCTTGGTGCGGCCGAGGCTGATCGTCAGGCAGGGCAGGGGAGGGGAGCTCGCGTCGGCCGGATCGGCATGTACCGGATCCTCGTCGATTAGATCCTCGACGCGCAAACTCGCCACTTCCGATCGCCTGCGGCCGCCGGAGGCGAAGGCGAGGAGCAATAGGGCACGATCGCGGTGATCGACCAGACGATCACCGGCGCAGGTTGCCAGCAGTTTCGCCAGGATGTCGCCGGTCACTGCCTTTTTGCTCTTGCGGCGACGTTGCCGCGGCGTGGCGCGAACGGCCAGCCGCAATGCAGTCTTCAGGGACGGAGCCCTGAATGCGCCGGTCAGGCCGCGCCAGCGTGTCAGGATCGACCAGGAGGTCAGCCGCCGACGCACCGTGTCGGGCGCATGCGGGCCATCGACCCGTAAAAACCCTTCGGACCGCAATCCCGCCTCGACCTCGGCTGGCATGCCGTGGGCTGGATCGAGCGCGCGTTCGGTCGGATCCCAGAGATGATGGGCGACGAATTTCAGGAGCAGCGCCTCGGGCGCCGGCCAGGGAGGGAGTGCCGATGGCAAGCCCGCACCAGGCCTCGAGATAGCCGAGATCGGAAGCCAGCGCCCTCAGCGTATTGTCGCCCATGCCCTCCTTTGCCAGATGTTTGAGCGTGGCGACATCGTCATCGGTCAAAAGTGCCGCCAACTGGTCGCGACGATCGAACGGCAGGATGGCGTCCAGCGCATCCAGCTCTTCGGCCCGCAACAATGCGTCAGGCGGCACAACAAGCGAAGCTTTCGTCGCTACTTCCATCTATTCACTGGTCCTTCCATGGATTGACGATCACTAGGCCAATTCCCTCGAAATCAGAGATATTGCGGGTCGCCACCGAGGCACCGCGTGACAGGGCGATCGCAGCAATCTGCGCGTCGAACTGGCTGATGGGCCGGCCGGCGCTGCGACGATCCGTGGCGATGGTGGCATAGAGATCCGCCGCGTCACGGTCAAACGGCAGCACGCGTCCAAACAGATCCTCGCTAAAAATCGGCGAGATCGCCGCCTCCAGATCACGGCGGCGGCGGCCCTCCGGCAGAAGTCGTAGCCCATAGAGGATTTCCGCCTCAGTGACTGCGGTCGTGAACACCGACTGAGGGTGCTGCGCCGCCAGCCATTCGACGACGACCGAGCTTGGGGACGGCATGAGCAGTTCCGAAATGACGTTGGTGTCGAGAATGATCATTAGCCAAAATCCGGGGCGTCGCGAATAGCCTCACGGACAGGGATATCGAGGTCGATGCCACCGACTTGCGTCAGGCGCGCGCGGATGGTCTCGGCGAGATTACGCGCCGGCCTTTCGCTTGCAGCCAGGGCGGCCCGGAGAATATCGCGTGCTTCGTCCTCCATCGAGCGACCATGCGTGGCAGCGCGCACGCGCAGACGTTGCTTTAGCGCGTCATCGATATTGCGAATTGTCATGCTTGCCATCAAGTGCTCCATTCATCAATGATGACATTGTAGTCATTGATTGCAGACTATTCAACGTCAGCATCGGTTTCACATCGAATTTGTCACCAGGAACCGTTGGCGGCCGTAGCGCGAGATCGGTGGGCGGAGGGGAGGGCTCTGGGTCTTGGGATGGACGGCTCGCGGGTTGTGATTTGCCCTGACTTTACAGTGTCGATCGACCTAATCGCGCGGAACTCTTTTCATTGTTTCGATTGCGCATTCAACTTTCCAGAATCACCGGAATTTTCCTGGTCGGCCTGAATGTGCCATCAGCGGACATAGAGGCCCGATCATTCCGACGGACGAGGAATCTCGAGGTAAGTTTTCCGCCTCGGTGGAATCCCGCGCCCTATCGCGTGCGGTATGTAAGACGGTGCGTCCCAATCCCGTCCGACGGTGGTCGGCATCCGTCACTACGTTCTCGATCACTGCCTATGGGCGTGTAAGGGATGGCAATCTGTGGACGGCGGTGCGATTTACCGGCCTTGTGCTTTCACGCGCGTAAGAACCACCGGTGGTCCACGCTATCTTCTGGCGATGTGCGGCGACACGGAGGAAAGCGTCCAAAATGGTGTGCCCGCAATGGATTCCGAAGGCACACCCGGCGCAATCGATCTCTACATTCTCAAGCCAATATCCGGTAGAACGGAATTAGAAACCATCCTCAGTCAAGAGAATATTCAATCTGGTCATAACGGCACGTCCGGCGAGGTCAGTATTCAGCGTCTCGGCCCTCACTTGTTTGGCTTTGCAATAGAGGACAACGATTCCACAGAGGGCTACAGCCAAACTATGCGCCGGATCTATCTGCCACTCGGTGAAAAGCTAGCGCTTGCTGCGCCGCGGATCAACGTGAGCCTGGACAACTCAGACAGCAATGCATGCTATGACGATAAGCAGACGTGCGAGAAACGCGACTTCTCCATAGCGCCGGATACCACATCAGCGGCAGACGTCTATCCGCTATTGGTGACAGAATCGGGCCGCCGTGGCGGCAAGCCCCTGCAAGCTAACTTCAAGCTGGCGTTCGATGTCAGCAAAGGTGCCTACGTCATACCGGAGGAAGTGAGCGCCGGCTACTGACGAGGAATGGCGGCGCACATCAGCGTTTGTCGCCTAATCAATAAATGCGGAAAGGCCCGCTCTCAGGCCCAATCTTTGGGCTATGTGTGAACAAGCATCGCGCGATGTCTCGACTATCTTAGCAAAAACCATTGCTTATCGTGCTTACGGGCGTCGAAACGCCATTTCGATCTCAGGGGGATAGCTTTGCGACTCTTGGCAAATTATATGCCGGTTATGAAATCTAAATTAGTATTTGCGGCGCTGGTCGCTACCGTACTGCGCGCTGCGCCGCTTCAAGCCTCTGATAAGCCCATCGATCTCAATAGCATCGATGTTGTCGATGCTATTGAGTGCCGCCTCGATGCGCCCGCCTACAATGGATTTGCTTTTGCCCTCAATGGCGAAGAGAAGATCGCGGACAAACGAGGCTGGGTGCCGATGCAATCCGAAAATATTATGATGAACGAATATGATTTGCCGGCCCCAATCACGGTAGCCAGGCATTACAGCACACGCCGTATTGGCTTTACGTCGAATGGCGTTGTCGCGATCCTCGATCTCGCTGACACGGCAGCGTTCGCAAGGGAGCAGAAGATTGAGAACGCATTGGATCCTGGACCGCTGATCGAAGCTATGATCGCCTCGGGCAAGGCAACGCCTGAGGAGATCAAGGAGGCCACCAAGTTCAGCAAATTCCTCGGCGAAAAAATAGTTGTCGACCGCACTGAGCTCCCGAAAGACGGCGAGATGTTTGGCATGCATACGGTCATCGGGCGCAATGTCTCGAATGCCACGACGCATCCAGGCAAGACATTCTATGGTTGCTCTTACCGGATCGAGATGATCGACAAAGATGGAAAGCCGCTATGAAGATTGGGCTTCCGGCCTTGGCTTTGGCCTGTGGAACAGTCGGACTTCTACTAATATTCCCTGCTCGTAGATCCGTGCTCCCGATGAATGCGGTGGCAGCCGGCGGCACGCAATTCGTCGACCTGAGCATCATTGAGCTGATCCTCCGTCGAAACGCGGGCGTATCCGATCAGTTTTTGGGCGAGGGGAGGGGGAGTGACCTTCACCGCTTTCGCCATCGATTTTTCGACCTGGTTTCTGCGGCATTTGTACAGATAGGAAATGCGTGAGAAAAGGCCGGTTTGCAAGCGTGTTTTATGACGTAAATAGGAGGCCTTGCAGCGCGTTTGCCGATCCGGGATAGGCAGCGACCTATCTAGGCCACGGAGCGCCCGTCAGCGGCCTTTGACGGCCGAAGTGCCCCAAAACTGGCTGTTTTGCGAGGGATCGCGCGCCGCGCTGTCGTATTCGGTACATATTGGCGAGATGTGCTTGGGGAGGGGCGCTAGGCCGAACGGTTCGGCGCACCTTATTGGGGTCGGTTCCGGTAGGGGGCGAAATGACACGATAAGCGCACCGGCCGTTGTCCCAATTGAACCCTTGTGAATTTTAGGCTCGGGAAGCCTTGATCTGTATGGGCTGGTCGCTGTCCAAAACAGACTAAAGTTCTTTTGGGACGGCAAGGGGTTGGCAGGAATGCGCCAGAAGCGGTCGTTCGTCCGAGGCCTTCCCGAGCGCACTGCTATGACGGTACGCTCGGCGCGGGAATGCTTAGCCAGACTAGCTGCAAACGGGTCAGATCAGCCCAATCCCTCCTCTGCAAGCGCCCGGATGACCGAAGGCATTGCCTTCATGCGAGTTAAGCAGTTCCGTAAATTTTCCGGCAAATCAACGCCGCTCTTTGGCGCGACCATCAGAATCCAGAAGAGATAGCAGTCAGCGATTGTGATCTCATTACTCACCAGGAATACCTTGTCATCCATCTGATCGGAAAGAATGGCGAAGGCCTTCTTGATCTTGTCACGAGCGCGCAGCTTTTCCGCTTCTGGAAAGTCCTTGAAAAATGGGCTATAGGCTCCATGGATTTCGGAGGACATGAAGGCGAGCGCCTCAAATGTCTGCCACCTGAGAATGCTATCATCGGGCAGAAGCTTCCCGCTCTGTTCCGCAATATAGGCGAGAATGACCTGATTCTCCGTGAGGATCGTCCCATCGTTCATCTCCAGGGCCGGGATATAACCCTTTGGGTTAAGCGCTAGAAAATCGCGACCGTCTTCGGTCTTCCTTTCGCGGTCGATGCTAAGGAGCTTGTAGGGAAGCCCGGCCTCAATGAGTGCTATGTGATCGGCCAGGCTGCAGGCAGCGGGATAATAGAAAAGGTTCATGCTTGGTCTCCGTGTTTGACCCATCCGAACCTTGCAGCTCGGCTATCAAGTCTAAAATGTTGACCACAACCATGTATGGGACCTACAACATGCCGTCAAAAGCATATCTTTAGGAGTAGGTCAGATGGATATGACTGCCAAGCCAGCAGGGGCCGACTGCCGCGCTGTGAGCGAAATCCTCAGCCGCGTCGGCGACAAATGGACGATCCAAGTGGTTGTCGCACTGCGCTCTGGCTCACAGCGCTTCAACGGAATCAAGCGGCGTGTGGGCGGGATTTCGCAACAAATGCTAACGAGGACGCTCAAGACGCTGGAACGGGACGGTATGGTCGAGCGCACCGTTCGCCACACCACTCCGCCGCAAGTCGACTACATGCTGACGCCGCTCGGACATTCCCTGTCTGAAACCGCAAGGCATCTCGCCGATTGGGCTGCAGCCCACCAAGGGGTAATTGCAGGTAACCGCCTCCAATACGACGCTCGCCAGCTTTGATTATCCGCAGTCTCGATATGCCGTTGTCCCACCGTCGGTTTCAAGAAGTCCGCTTCGGGCCGAATCCGGACTTCACCTGTTAGCGTGTCATTTTGCCCCCTACCGGAACCGACCCCCAGGTGCGTCTGGCCCAGGCATCAATGGCTCAGCGCGACACATCTGTTTCCGAGCTGTGCAAGGAATTGGGGATCGAGCGCGTTACCCTCTATCGCTACGTCGGCCCGAAGGGCGAACTCAGAGATTATGGAAAGCGCGTACTTGGTTTAGCGTAGAACTTCACGGGTCCCATAAACGGGCTGGATGAAGACGCACCGCGCCATGCCCACTTCGGATGATTGTCAGGGAACAGCGAAAAGCCTATATCTACTAAAGCAGTGCAGCCAGTCCGATACCCAGGCGACCAGCCTGACGCCTTAGCGTTGAGACGCGATTTGCGTAGGACAAGACTAACCCGTCCGGCACTGTTTCAAGCCAAACATTGATAACTTTTTGGAGGATGAGATGATCTCAGCCGGATATTGCCGACTTATGTCCCGTTATAACACTTGGCAAAATGCCTCGTTGGTAACGGCCGCCGATGAGCTCACAAACGAGGAACGCTGGAAGGATCGCGGTGCATTCTTTCAGTCGATCGCAGCGACATTGAACCACCTCTATTGGGCTGATGCCCTGATATTGGAACGTCTGAAGGGGAACGGGCGGCCAGAGGAAGCCATCAAGCACTCTCTTACAAGTCCGTCGAATTGGGCTGACTTTAAGGCCCTCCGTCTGCATAGGAACAAAGAAATCGAAGAATGGGCTGCGAGATTGTGCGACGACGACTTGGGCGGGATGATTGTCTGGTACCCTGGGGATGGTTCCACCCGAATCGAGAAGCCAAAAGCGCTCTGTGCCATGCAGCTTTTCAACCACCAGACACACCATCGGGGCCAGGTCCACGCGATGCTGACCGCTGCGGGCGCAAAACCGGAGCCGACTGATCTTCAGATGCTGGAATACTGAGCGAGGTGCGCTCTTAAGCGGACCGGTGCGGGTTGGTTCAGAGGGTGCGGAAACCCTTAGCGTAGGATTTCGCCCCCTCCCGCAAACGACCCCATATTGCCCCACTGGTCGATGCGTCGAAACACCGGGCCGGTGTCGATCTTGGCCTCCGCTAGCCAGTGCTTCAAGGCGATTACCGGCCGGCCGATCAACACGACGTGTTCGTCATCATCGGCCGTGGTCGTCTTGGTACGGCCGAGATTGACGGTCAGACACGGCAGGAGAGGGGAGACGGCATTGCGCGGATCTGCATGCACTGGCTCCTCGTCGACCAGATCCTCGATCCGCAGGCCGGCAACTTCCGATCGCCGGCGGCCGCCGGAGGCGAAGGCAAGGAGCAGCAATGCCCGATCGCGAATATCGACCAGCCGGTTGCTGGCAGACGTGACGAGCAGTTTTGCCAGGACATCGCCGGTCACTGCCTTTTTGCTCTTGCGGCGGCGTTGCCGCGCGCAGCGCGCACGGCCAGCCGCAACGCGGTCTTCAGCGATGGCGCCGAGAACGCGCCAGCAAAACCGCGCCAACGCGTCAGGATCGACCAGGAGGTCAGGCGCCGGCGCACCGTGTCGGGCGCATGCGGCCCGTCGACCCGCAAAAATCCTTTGCCGCGCAATCCCGCCTCGACCTCGGCCGGCATACCGTGGTTCGGATCCTCGGCCCGTTCGACCGGATCCCAGAGGTGATGCGCGACGAATTTCAACAGCAGGCTTTCCGGCGCCGGCCAGGGCAGGGGAGCGCCGGTAGCAAGCCGGCACCAGGCCTCGAGATAGCCGAGATCGGAAGCCAGCGCCCTGAGCGTGTTGTCGCCCATGCCCTGTTGCGCCAGATGTTTTAAGGTGGCAACGTCGTCGTCCGTCAGCAGTACGGCCAGCTGATCGCGGCGATCGAAGGGAAGGATCGCGTCGAGCGCATCGAGTTCTTCGGCACGCTTCGAAACGGCGTTTCCTGAAGGCGACAGGTCAGTGCTCATGCTCGAGTGGCCCAACGATGATGATCCCTTCACCGCGGGCGGCGGTCGCCATTTTCCGGTCGCCGGTCGCCAAAGGTAAACCTTGGCGTTCTGGCAAGCGCAACATAACTCGCATCGTATGCGGTCAGCGTGTAACGGCTCGCCAGTTCCAGGACGAGGCCGTCTCCTCCCGATCCCGCATCCTCCAGCGGCAGCCCTCGCAGCTGTGTCATCAGCAGCAGCGGTTCGCCCTGCTTGAGCCGACCACGTCGCTCGGCCACCAGAAACAGGTTGCGCGTCTCGAACCAGAACAAGGCCGGCACGAGACCCACTGTCGACGCGTATCTCCGACATCAGTCGATCGGCGGCGTCGTGTTGCTCATCGGGAAGAAACCAGGCGGCGGCGATGGAGGCATCGAGAACGAAGGCCATCAGTACGCGTCTTCCTTCATCACGCCATTCGCGGATTTCGTCCTGTGTGGTGACTTGCCGGCCAGCGCGCTGGGCCTTGATCTCGGCGATCAGCGCATCGACGTCGTTGTCGCGGCGGATGCGCGAAAGCCTGGCGACAGGCGTGTTGCCGCGCGAGATGATCACCTCTTCGCCGGCTTCGACTTTCGCCAGCAGCTCCGAGAGATGGGTTTTGGCTTCGGCGACCTTGACGGTAACGGTCATGATGGATGTTCTCCAGAGTTTGTGTCTCTCGTCGAGCAGACGGTGATTTGCAGCGCTTTTCGACATTCTGCGCGATCATATGGCTGCTTTCATAAGTTGGTCAAGCCCTAGACCATCTCACTATCGATACTTGATACTTATCGATGGTTATAACACCAACCGACAGTCATACCATGTGGCGAACCATAATATTGTTATAGAGTTCTTGTAGCAAATCATTTACCATGAATTCAATGGCTTACGATCTTGCAAAAATCAGCATAATAGCCCTGATGCGGCCGGCTTTCGACGCTGGCACCGCGCTCACCCGTCTGGATGAACGGATTGCCCGCTCGCCGGTCGGTGAGGGCTGGATTGAGCGCACTCATTTCGCCGACGCCTGTGCCTCGCTGTGGATCGACGGCGAACTCGTTCACCTCGAGGACCTGGTCCTCCATGACGCCACAAAAGACATTCGCGCCCCCACGCATGAGCTGACAATCGCCCGCGACGTCCTTCGCACCCGCCGGAGGATCGCCGCCCAACTTCCGGGCTGGGCGCTATCGACGGACGGAATCCGCTCGCTGCGGAAAACCTCCGAGATCGGGTCGGGCGGCAGGGACGAGGCGACGACGGCCGGCGTCATTCAGCCGGCGGTCGCGATCGATCCGGAAGGGGAAGCGGAGGGGGAGGACGCCGACGACATCCAAAATCTGCCCGGCGTCGACTATGCTGCCATCGATGCGGTGCTCGCGCGATCGGAAGCGGCGATCGAACATGCCAGGAAGCCCGGCCGGGCTCCGGCCGATCCGCTGATCTATGATCTCGACTGGGACGAGGATGCCCGGCTCGACGAATGGCGCGGCGTGTTGCGCCAGGCCGAAAACTTGCCGGCAGTGCTGCAGGCGATCGTCGCCCTCAATGCCTGGAATGAGTTGTCGGTGTTGCAGCATGCACCTTGGCTCGGCCGGCTGTTTTGCGCCTCCATCCTGCGCCAGGCCGGTATCACCACCGGCGCTCATCTTGCCGCCATCAATCTCGGCCTGAAAACCATTCCTGTCGATCGGCGCCGCCATCGCGACCGCGAAACCCGGCTGCTCGCGATTGCGCATGGCTTCTTGGCTGTCGCCGAGATCGGACTGAAGGAGCATGACCGTCTGGCGCTAGCGAAAACGATGATGGATCGGAAATTGGCGGGGCGCCGCACGTCTTCAAAATTGCCGGAACTGGTCGCGCTGGTCATGGCCCGTCCGCTCGTATCGGCCGGCATGGTGGCGAAAACACTCGATGTGACGCCGCAGGCGGCGCGGCGGATCGTTTTGGAGCTCGGCC
Organism: Rhizobium lusitanum; assembly: GCF_014189535.1. Classification (NCBI taxonomy): domain Bacteria; kingdom Pseudomonadati; phylum Pseudomonadota; class Alphaproteobacteria; order Hyphomicrobiales; family Rhizobiaceae; genus Martinezella; species Martinezella lusitana. The sequence goes on from NZ_CP050306.1 coordinate 28,798, forward strand.
TGAGGGAGATGACCGGGAGGGGGAGGTTTCGGGCGTGGGGTGTGATGTAGCTCGAGCCGCAGTGTCAATTTCGGAAGAATAATTAACCTGAGAGATCGTGAGGCAATGCTTCTAGATATGCGCGATATGGTTCTGGAAGGCCGTGATGTGCCGCGCCGTCACGCAGATGTGCAAGATACGCCACATTCGGTAGATGCTTGCCGTCCTGGGGGGACGCGACATACGTTTCGGTTTCGAGCCACTCGCCATTTAAATTGATGGTCACAGTTCGGCGATTGTACGCGTTTGCCGCTGGTCTCTATCGTGGCGATACCCTTCGTTCCTATCGAGCGCAGACAGATCTGTGTCCGTAAGCTCCCAAACGACGCCCCAGGTGTCGTGGCCGATTTTCGGCTCGACGGAGGACACACCGCAACCGCGGTTCTTCGACTTGCGCGGAAAGCAGAGCCCATGATCTGCAAGGTAGCCCAACCCTACGAGCGTCGCCTCGGGGCAGCGTTCCATTATCTGCGCGGGATCCATGTTCGAGCCGTAAGCAAAGTAGAGCATGCCACCATCCATTTCCGTGATGCCACCTACGTTCTTCCAACGCATCGGCTTGGAAATCAAGGTCATCAGCATGAAGTGAAAGGATGAAAACGATCAGAGCTTCCACGGTTTTGCAGGTGGACGGCGCCGCGGCGCTTCCCGGCTGCTTCACTGCGCTCAGGTCTTACCGCCGACTTCGAAAATCCGCGTAATGGCTGGCAGGCCAAAGCTCAAGTTCCGGTCAATGGCCATATCAGGAACACTCCCCATCGTATCCATGCCAGCTGCCGCCAGCGCATCCAGTCGCTTCCGTTGCGCGGGATCAAGTCCTTCAAACCAGACCGGGTCGTAGAAGATGTTCTCGGCGTGCATGGCAACGAATTGAAGAATTGTAGAGCCAAGGAGATCGAGTGCCATTTCTCGAGCTTGGTTGGCGATCAGTTGACCTGGCGCGTTGGCCTTATCCAACCAGGATATGCAGATGCAGCTTTGACCGTCCGCGACGAAACTCGATACAAGGATCTGTTCCAGCAATTCATCCACATAGCCATTCTGTATCTGTTTCCCATACAGATCCGTGAAAGGAGACCATGCCGCCGCGACCATGAAGGGCAGGATCGCGCCAAACTCGATGATCAACGATTGCAGGACGTCGCTCTGCCTCTGAGCCATCGCCTGCGTAATCCTGTCGTGCGTGTGCTTCAGGTCCTTTCTTGCCAGTTCGTTGCCTTGCTCCATCAGGGCCAGAAGACGTTGAAGCTGGAGCTGTTCGAAAATAGATCTGCCCTTGTCAGCACCGCGCAGAGTTTCTCTGAGGTGGGCAGCGGCATTCTTGCCGTAGTATTCGCGGCTCAGAGTCCGGTACGCCACGGCGAGGCACTGGTCCGCCCTTCCGGCGAAGGGTTCATTTTCGATGCATGAGAACAGTTCGCGATCGTGACCGGCGCAGAACCCATGGAACACCGACGCGTCCGCGATGCCGATCTCGCCAACCGACAGTCTCCCGCCGTTCTTTGAGAGTTCGGCCGGGTCTGCTCGATATCGTACGACTTTGCCCAACCGTGCGATCTTTGTAAGATTGGGTCCACGTGATACCGTGTGAGCCTTTATTATCTTGCCCTCACAAGGGCCTAGACCTGCGTCCTGAGCGTAGCACTTCTTTACTTGAAATGCCGACCTGTTCGCTGCAACCGCGTCCCAGGGATTGCCCTTCTCCTGAACGCTCCGGTTCAAATGGCATTTCTTGTACTCTACACCCGAGCCGCACCAGCAAGGGTCATTTCGACCGACGCTTTTCATTTCCCCTCAATTGCCCCCAGGCATAAATCATAAAAACCTACGCGACGCTCAGTACCGGCACTCAAAAGCTTTACTGGCATTCTGATGCATTTGTACTGGGATGACGATAACTCAGCCCAACGGCCCGGCGAAAACCGCGAAGCGACCAGCAGGCAGATTGAAAACCGTTGAAGTCCAAGCCGATCGCGACTTCAGCGACACGCCAATAGTGTTTAGGCTGTATGGGCCTTGGAGGTGCAACGTCCTCCAGCGCTTCGACCGTCGCGTGTAGCCGCCGCCAGATTGCTCTTCTCCGCCCTCGCTGTACCAGGATGTGCTTTCGACCTCGATGATATGGTCGCTAAAAACTCCCTTCCAAAGGGTTCCCTCGAACGGATCAATGTACCACAGTTCCTTGAAGCAGAAGGCGTGTGCCCATTTTTCCCAAGGTCTGATTGTATACTTGCGGATGACGAGTCCGGCTGGGGTGGTTTGTGTACCCTCACGCATTTTGTCGGTTAAGATGCCGAGCCACATAACCGGTACTCCTGCGGCGATATAAGCTTGAGTACGCCGCTCGATCTCGTCGAACAGAATCGGTTGGTGCTGAATTTCGATCGCGACCCTATCCCCGTTGGGCGCTGTGATAAGGACATCCGCGCGTCGGTCGCCGCCCGAGGAAAGAACTTCAACCTCATAGTCGGCCTGATAGCCACGGCGACGGTAGGTGTCCCTCAGGCAGAGCTTCGACGCAAGATGAGCTTGGGTCTCATCTGACGCCCAGGTGCAATCCGTCGGCGGCTTGTGCGCGAAATGATGTATGACGATCCGCCCTTTTTTAAGAGTTACCTCGCGCGCGCACTTTGCGCACAAATAGACCGGTCCGCGCTCTGACGCTGCAGCATCTACTCTCAGACCATCACGATTCGCCGTAAGCATAGGGGAAAGGTATGCTAAATTGTTTCTAGCGTCGACTTGGTGCAGGACATACAGAGCTTTCATGCACATGAAATTGTACTGTAGGCAGAATGTCGTGCTCTTGCTGGGCGCCCATAGTGAGGACAAAGACTTGCTTAATTTCACGATGCCAGCGCCCCCTAACAAAGTCAGCGCCTAGAAGGGCGTACCAGCGGTGATCTCAGGGCTTGAGTGTCAGAAAAATATAGGCTATTTTCTGACACATGAAAACAGCGGCGATATCAGTCCCAGCCTTAATTATGAAGCGCGCCCGTGCTGGCGGACGAGGTGGCGTCTTCACGCCCGGCGACTTTTTGGACGTGGCCGCACGGTCGGCTGTCGACCAAGCCCTTTCCCGGTTGACCAAGAACGGAAAGCTTCGCCGCCTGGCGCGAGGCCTGTACGATTTCCCGAAGGTTCATCCGCAACTGGGTCCGCTTTCTCCAGCACCTGACGATGTCGCGAAAGCGTTAGCGCGGGAGACCGGATCCCAGGTGCAGATAGCCGGCGCGCGAGCGGCGAATGAACTTGGCTTGTCAACACAAGTCCCGGCAAAGAGCTCCTATTTGACAGACGGCCCCTCCCGCCGTGTCGTGCTGGGTAAGCGCGTCGTCGATCTGCGTCATGCCTCGCCCAAGCATCTCATTGCCCCGGGCAGTGCCGCGGGTACCGTCGTCCAGGCGCTTCGTCATGTAGGGGCGATAAGGGCCGCCGACGTTGCGCAGATCGCGTCGCGGCGGTTGTCGGCTAGCGACAAGAAGACGCTTGCATCCAATGCGATCCGGGCCCCTGCTTGGATGCGGCCGACGCTCGTCTCGATCGCCAACACAGCGTCGGGTGAGATCGATGGATAAGGTGGCTCTTCTTCCAGCCGATGATCGAGCGGCCCTCTTTAGCGAGACGGGCGCTGGCCGAGGCGTAGCCAATACCATCATAGAAAAGGACTTTTGGGTCTGCTGGACTTTAAAGCGACTTTTCGGCCTGCAGCATAAGGATACCGCTACCCTTGTCTTCAAGGGTGGCACGTCCCTTTCAAGGCGTTTGGCGCCATCCGCCGTTTCTCCGAAGATATAGATCTGTCTTTCGATCGGACGGAGCTTGGATACACGGGCGACCGCGATCCCGAGCAGGAAGGCATCAGTAAGAAACAGGCGAACAAGCTTATCGAAGCCATGGTAAGCGATGTCGAGCAGCATATTGCCGAAAAGCTGCTGCCCGCTCTGCGGTCCGCGATTGTCGCACAAATCGGCGGGCCGACCAATGGCGAGTGGTCATTGGAAATCGACGGCAACGACGCGCAGACGATTAATTTTCACTATCCGACAGTTCTGGGTACTTCCGACTATGAAGGCATGGCCTACATCACGCCGCGTGTGAAACTCGAGCTCGGCGCGCGCGGCGATCCGTGGCCCACCGAAGAGAGGGTCATTCGCTCATATGCGGCGGAGGACTATCCCGACTTCTTCGAAGAGCCTGATAGCACTGTAACCGTTCTCTCCGCGCAACGGACCTTCTGGGAGAAGGCCACAGCGTTGCACGCGGAGGCCCACCGTCCCGCAGAAACGGCGACACCGCAGTATTTTTCGCGGCACTATTATGATCTGGCAATGCTTCTCGACACCGATGAGGGCAAAGCCGCAGCCACGGATTTGGGCCTTCTCGCAACGGTGGCAAAGCACAAAGCGACCTTCTTCCGGTCAGGGTGGGCCAGCTATGATACCGCTCGGCCGGGCACGCTGCGACTGATGCCCAGCGAGGCGCGGATCAAGGATCTGCGTTCTGACTACAGGGCTATGGCGCCGATGATGTTCGATGAAAAGCCTTTGGCTTTCGATGTAATACTTGCACAAATCAGAAAACTACAAGACGCTCTCAATGAATAATCCACCACACGCCACGAGGAGGGGTCATCATCACTCGGTCCAGTCAACTAAACACAAGCTTCCGACCTTGACTGCCGCAGCCCGGAGGTTGGCGGTACCACAAAACGGTGTTTCGCAAGCTGGCGACGCCCATGGGCGCTAGTTATCCGACTAGGATCATTTTGGCTTTTTCGGAGTGGTGGCGTTTGTGCCTTTCCGAAGTGTGGCAAGCACCTAACCTACGATGCGAAGGTGGGCGATGATACGTATGTCGGTGAGGCCGCCCATATTCGTGGCGAGAAGCCTACGGCAGCGCGCTATGACGCGTCGATGACTGACGCTGAGCGCGATAACGTCCGCAATCTCCTCTATCTCTGTACCGATCATCATACGATCATCGACAAGGTCGAGGCCGATTGGCCGACCTCCACTCTTCAGGAATTGAAAGAAAGCCACGAAAACCAAGTCCATCAAGCGATGGAAGAAGCCTTTGCGGATGTTGCCTTTCCCGAGTTGCAAAACGCTGTCTCCTGGGTGGCCAAGCAGACGCCGGCGACCAATGGGTCGTTCGACCTGATTACGCCTGACGAAAAGATCAAAAAGAACGCGCTCTCGAACGGATCTAGACATATTATCGCCGCCGGCATGACGGCGCGTGCGACTGTCGGCGATTATGTCGAGGCTGAAGCGCAGCTTGATTCCGATTTTCCGGAGCGGCTGAAGGCCGGTTTCCTCGAAGAATATTATGCGCGGCGTAAAGAAGGTCACAAGGGCGACGAACTGTTCGAGTTGATGTGTGCCTTCGCCCAACGAGGCCTTAAACGTCAAGCCGATAAGACCGCAGGCATCGCGGTCTTGATCTACCTGTTCGAAATCTGCGATGTGTTCGAGAAATGATCCTTCCGACAAAACATATTCCGCAAAGTGAAGCGCTGATTGGCGTTGGGGCAACCCTTCTGGCCCAACTGAGTGGACCCATGACCGTTTCCGGTCTCTGGGAGCGTCTCCGTTCGGAGCCGAATGTCGGCACGTTCGAGCGCTTCGTCCTCGCCTCCAATCTCCTTTATCTTATTGGCGCCATCGACATCAAAGACGGGCTCATCGTCAGGACCGTGACATGATCCGAGCTGTGCGCGCCAATAAGAAGGGATTTCATACCGCCGCATTCACACCCGGCGTTAATCTCATTCTTGCTGACCGTTCCACGGCAGCTGGAGACAAGGACACGACAAACGCCTTGGGGAAGTCGACGCTGATCGAGATCATCGACTTCTGTTTGGCGAGTAACTCCTCGCCCGGGAAAGGCCTGCGTGTCGAGGCATTGCAGGGCTGGGCGTTCACTCTGGAGCTGTCTGTTGCTGGCAACGACGTTGCAGTGACGCGGTCTCCTGATGTGCCGAACTTCTTTGCCATTGAGGGATCCACCGCGGGGTGGCCTGTGCAACCGACTCCGGACAAGGAGGGGGTGCCGGGGCTTGACTCCAAGAAATGGAGAGCGGTGCTTTCCTGGGCATTGTTCGGAATCAGCGAGCTCGCGCCAACGCCCGGTTATAAGCCCTCCGCTCGGTCGCTCCTTTCCTATTTCGTGCGGAACCAAACGGCAGCCTACAACACCCCTTTCAAGCATTTTGATAATCAGAAGACCTGGGACATCCAGGTCCACAATGCCTTCTTGCTCGGGCTAAACTGGGAGAAGGCCGCGATCTGGCAGCAATTGAAAGATCAGAAAAACGCGCTGGACGCGCTGAAGCAGGCGATAAAGACAGGTGCAGTCGACGGCGAGCTTTCTTCGCTCGGCGAGCTTGAGGCGGAGCGCCTGCGTCTTAACACCCACCTCGAGCGGGAACGCGAGGCTCTGTCGAATTTCCGTGTTTTGCCCCAGTACCGCGAAATCGAGGCACAGGCGAACCGTCTCACGAGCGAAATCCACAGTCAGGTGAATGCCAATATTGTCGATAAGCGCCGGCTTGAGCGCTATCGTGCGTCCCTCGTGGGCGAGGATACGCCCACAACGGACCGCCTAGAGGCGCTCTACGTTGAGGCTGGGATCGCGCTGCCAGGCGCCGTTACGAAAACCCTGTCGGATGCGCGCGCCTTCAACCAGAAGATTGTCGCGAATCGCCGCGAATTTATTGCCGGCGAGGTTGCGGCGCTTGAAGCTGCACTAACAGGTCGCGAAGCTCAGATCGTGACGCTAACTGATCGCCGTGCCGGCTATCTCGGCGTGTTGGCCGGGCAGGGTGCGCTTGAGGAACTTACCCAGTTGCAGGAGCTTCACGCTGGCACGCGCCTTAAGGTGGATGAGCTGACGAACCGGATCACGCAGCTCCGCCAGATGACCACCAAGTCGGACACGATCAAGGTAGAGACCGTAGAGCTCAAGCGAGCCACAATACTGGATTATGAAGAGCGGCGTGCGCTATGGTCCCAAGCACTCGGTCTGTTCTCGGAGTACTCCGAGACGCTTTATAAGGCGGCCGGCCGGCTCGTGATCGATATCGATGACACCGGATATAAGTTTGATGTCGAAATTGCTGGCAGCCCGAGCGAGGGCATCAGCAAGATGAAAATTTTCTGTTACGATCTTATGCTGATTTCGTTCGCGCGACTGCGCGGCTTGGGTATCGACTTCCTCATTCACGACAGCACCATCTTCGATGGCGTTGATCCGCGGCAACGTGCCCATGCTCTTGAATTGGCCGCTGAAATGTCTGGCAAATATGGCTTTCAATATATTTGCACGTTGAACACTGACATGGTTCCGGTCAATGATTTCTCTTCGGGTTTCGACATTGACGCCCATGTGCGTATGCGCCTGACCGACACAGACCCAAGCGGAAGTCTGCTTGGGTTCAGATTTTAACGCGAGGTGGCCCAAAAAATGGTGCTGTTCTCGCAGGATCAATTGGAAGCAATCGCAGGCGCACTTGGCGATACGGATGCAGGCCTGACCGGGCCGGAGATTCAGCATCTGATCGCTTCGACGAAAATGGATGATCCCGGCCCGATGACAAAGAGGGTCCGCATCTACAACGCGTTTGCGGAATGCCAGAATACCAAGCGCAACCGAACGAACATCCTACAATTTATCCGTCTCGCGATGAAGCCAGCGCGCTACAGTCGCGCACCCGAGCGCTATGAGCCGATGCGAGCGCTTCTCAACCAAGCGCTCGCATTTGCCGGCTTGGTCGTCGATCAGTCCGGCGAGCTCAAGGCAGCCGAGGTCGCGCAAACCCTTCCCGAAGCACAACGGCGCGCGCGCGAACTGCGGGCTGATCTCGAAGGCCGTGGCGTGCATCCCGATGTGCTTAGATTCTGTCGAGCCGAACTTCTCGCTGACAATTATTTCCATGCTGTCCAGGAGGCGGTGAAGAGCGTCGCCGACAAGATGCGTATGCGCACCGGGCTTTCGGACGACGGCGCGGCCTTGGTCGATCGTACTCTCGGCGGTGAGCCACCACTTCTAGCCATCAATCCTCGCAGCACCGTAAGCGAGCGGAGCGAACATAGTGGTTTTGCCAATCTCGTGAGAGGTACATTCGGGATGTTTCGGAACCCGACAGCTCACGACGCTCGCATCCATTGGGCGATGTCGAAGGAAGACGCGGAAGATCTTCTTACCATCGTCTCGCTCATTCATCGTCGCCTGGACAAGGCGCATATGCCTCCGAGGATCTAAGCGGCGCTCAAGATTATCGGGCAAGAAAGGGGTTACGACTTGGGTCTCACAATGCCGATCACCTGGCGCTACGGCTCACCTGGCACCATGCCGATCTTTGCGGTCAACGCCTTCAACACACTAATTTGTTGATTTCCACTGAGAAGTGACCCGGCGGCACAGGATAGGGGGTGCGGATAAAAAGTTGGACTGCTTCATATGCTAATGCCGAGGCTCTTACGATACTCGACGGGGCTTAGCGATCCCAGCGATATCTTGATGCGCTTTTCATTGTACCAGCGGATGTAATCATCTACCTCAGCGACGAACTGTTCGATTGTGATGGTCTTCCAATCTCGTGGATAAAATAGTTCCGTTTTCAATCGGCCGAAGAAGCCTTCGCATGCGGCGTTATCTTGTGAGCAGCCCTTTCGGGACATCGAGCGAACCAGTTTCGCTTCGCTGATCCGCGTTAGCCAGCCTGGCCAGCGATAATGGGCTCCGCGATCGGAATGGACGATTGGCCGTTCCTCGCCGTCGGTCACGGTCTCAATAGCTGCATCCAGCATAGTATTGACCAGCCCCGCGTCTGGTTGCGTTCCAATCGACCAACTGATGACCATTCCGTCGAAGCAATCGATGATGGGCGAGAGATACACCTTCCCGGCTGGGATCTGGAACTCGGTGATGTCTGTCAGCCATTTCTCGTTCGGCGCTTTCGCATGGAAGTCGCGATTGATCAGGTTCTCGGGTGCCGGACTTATTTCTCCCAAGTATGATCCGAAACGCCGTCGGCGCGGTCTGGCCACGACCAGGTGCTCCTGCTTCATCAAGCGCTGGACAACCTTTTCCGAGATGATCACGCTCTTCCTGGCCAGTGACGCCTGTAGTCTGCGGTAGCCGTAACAACGACGGTTCGCTTCAAAGATTTCCGCAAGGCTGTGCCGGACGGCGGCATACTTGTCTGCCAGACACATGCGCGTGCGATGATAAAAGTAGGAGCTTCGCGCAATTTGCAGCTGTGCGAGCAGTTCTGGCAAGCGATAGGTATCTTTAAGGGCGTCAACCAGCTGTGTCTTTTCCCGATTACTCAGGATCTGCAGATCGACGCCCAGTTCTTTTTTTAGGAGTTCATTGGCCTTCTTCAGGAGGTCATGCTCGAGTTGCAACTGGCGAACATCACGTTGGAGGGCTTCAAGCTGTCGCTCGAGTTCCTCGCGTTCCGGCGCCTGCGGGGTGGTTTTGCGGCGTTTCATGGATGAAGGAGCCTCATGACCGAGTAGCTGGTCTTTCCAGTTGTACAACGTCGGCCTACAGACGCCCAGCCGGTCAGCCACCTGTTGGGCGCTTTCATTTCCACTACATAGTCCGATGACACCAGCTTGCTTCACCGCTGCGGGATAGGCAGGGCGCCACGATCGACCGACCATCGATGTTCGTGTCTCCGGAAAGGCCTCCCGTACCCATGCGGTCAGAGTTCCTCGACCAGGATAGCCGAGCGCCCTCATCGTCGCAGAGATGCAACGATCATGGGTGCGGTAATGCTCAAGTGCCGCCTGCTTCTGACTCTCGGAATACTTTGGCGCTCGAGCTACCGGCTGAATACGCAGGTCGAGATGCTGTACGTACTCGCGGTACCAACCCCTCAGCGCATTCTTTGTGGGGTAACCCAACTGGCGAATGGTCCCGTTAAGTCGCTTGCCAAGCCTGATATAAAGCTCAACGGCTCGAAGTCTGTCTGCGTAGGAATACATGAACTACCTCCTGGTGGTCCAAGTTTTCGTCCGCACCCCCAGCCGGGGCACTTCTCAGTGGAAATCAACAGGCTGTCCTCCGGTTCGAAAGCCAAGTAGTGATTTGATTCGAAGTGGCGAAGACAAATAGGGTTCCGAAAGTTCGAGTCCGCTCAAGGCGACCATTGAGATTGGGGTCCGAGTATGTCGCATATTTCGGACGCTGGCCGGACACCGGCGTATCGTTGCGAACAGCGCAACATAGAGTTTCGCTCCTGGGATGTGCAGATGCCAACGATCGCCCAGCGACGGCTTTTGATCCTTCGTCAAAGTAATGTATGATCGTACCCTGCCAACTTGAAAAGCACCGCAATCTTGGGGTCGGGAAAGCCCAGCCAAATAAAGCTCTCCGCAATGTTCTTGCTGAAGACCTGATTGAATATCATCCCGCTAGCGAGCAGCCCGATGCTATCAGCCCATTCTAGTGTCTGGTGAAGATCAGTTGAGAGCTGGTGATTTCCGCGACCAGAATAAGCGAGCTTGAATAGGAGCCTCTGCTTCAGTGGTAGGGATTTCAAATGATCCTTGGCCGTAGCAATTGCCTTTTCCAGCGCCTTTAATCGCACGACCCCGCCGTGCCGATGCGTGTCACCAAAATTAATCTGTATCCGGGCGGTAGGCGTGCTGAGATAGACCTCGGCGAGAAAGTCGTCGTCGCCGGTCATCCAACTCACAGCCGAATTTATGTTTTCCTGTATCAACGGTGACGGGAAAAAAAGACTCACGCTATTTCCTTCATTGCTCGGTTCAATTTGATGGTGACGCAGATTTTCGACAAAGCCACGACAGGTGGGTATTCTGCGCCCAGCCAAATACGACATTGGGCAGGTTTTGTCGTTCTTGAAAACTAAGCACCAGCCGATTGAAGGCGCGATCCATTTTCTTCTCGCGTGGCCAGCTTTCAACACGATGCCCCGACCACACCGCTTCGCCAGCGCATGCAGGAAGACATGGTGATGCGAGGGTTGGGGTCCCACACTCGGCAGGACTACGTCCGCCACGTCCGGCGCTTCGCTGCGTTTCTTGGGCGTGCCCCTGATACGGTGACGGTCGAAGACATACGGCATTTCCAGTTGCATCAGCATGAGAACGGCGTGGGCCCCGCGACGATCAACAGCACGGTTTCGGCGCTACGCTTTCTGTTCACGGTGACGCTGAAGCGACGGGATCTGGCGCGAGCGCTGGTGATAACGCGCAATCCGCGCAAGCTACCGGATGTGCTGAGTATTGAGGAAGCTGCGCGGTTGCTCGAGACAGCGCCAGGCATCAAATACAAAGCGGCGCTCGGCGTGGCCTATGGCGCTGGGTTGCGCGTCTCCGAGGTCGCGCATCTCAAGGTCGATGACATCGACTCTAAACGCATGCTGATCCGGGTCGAACAAGGCAAGGGACGCAAGGATCGCAATGCCATGCTTTCTCCGCAGCTCCTCGAACTGCTGCGGCTGTGGTGGCGCGAAGGAAAGCGGCGCGGCGTGATGCTGCCTCATGGCTGGCTGTTTCCGGGACGTAGCCGCACCGATCCGATCTCGTCGCGGCAACTGCATCGGGCGGTTCAGGAAGCTGCCGATGTTGCCGGCATCCACGAGCGCGTCAGTCCACACACCTTGAGGCATAGCTTTGCCACCCATCTTCTGGAGGATGGCACGGATATGGTTTCACATCTCTGCCCATCATCCACGCGCTCCAGCGAGCTGCGGACATCCGCTTCGCTGGTTGAGCTTGCTCAAGCCGATGCCTTCCAGCCATCCCTGAAACTTACCCGGCGTGAGGCGCTCTGGGCGATCAAGGCGTTGCGTGACGAACCGCTACCACCGTTTGCGGCCGCATCCGCTCGGGAACACCAGACCGTGGCGGAATTGAACGAACCGACGGTGGCGCTGCGACCGATGACATCGGGCGGCGAGGTGGTCGAAGATTACGGCCATGTCGGATTGACCCTGCGCAGCCATCCGCTCTCATTCCTGCGCGCCGACCTCACCAGGCGCCGTATTCTCACCTGCCGTGATGCAATGCAGGCCCGGGATGGCACATGGCTCGAGGCCGCCGGCCTCGTCCTTGTTCGCCAGCGGCCAGGTTCCGCCAAGGGGGTGATGTTCATCACCATCGAGGATGAAACCGGCATTGCCAATCTCGTCGTCTGGCTAAAGACCTTCGAGAAATACCGCCGCGTCGTGCTTGGGGCCGGCATGATCGGCGTCTATGACCGCATCCAGCGGGAAGGGGAGGTTGTGCATCTGGTTGCGCATCGGCTGACGGATTTGTCGGCGGAGCTGGCGAGTGTTGGGGATCGGGATGCCGTCTTTCCGCTTCCGCATGGGCGAGGGGATGAGTTTCATCATGGGTCGCCGGTGCCGGATCCGCGCGGGTTTCCGAAAGGGCGCGGGCGCGGGACATCGTCGATCCTTTATGCCGAACTCGGCATAAGGGATCTTATCCCGAGCCCGAGACTATGCCGATCAGGCTGCCTAAGCCTCGGGATTTCCGGTAAGAAACGCCGCATCGGCTCGGCATAGTATTCTGCCCTCCTTGCAACAATGCAAAGGAGATCAAGATGACCACGACCATTAATCTTTACAGCCGCCAGCTATGGCAGCGGTTTGATGGGTGGATTTTTCGAGAGGACGTTGAAGGGTACATCACTCGGATGCAAGCTGCCGGCTATCGCCTGCGGTCAATCTGCCGGGCGACAAGGATGGTCGGAGAGTATGCGCGGTGGCTTATCGATGATCATAACGATGGAAGTGATGTTTCACCCAAAACGGTCTCCAGTTTCCTGAGCCACCGAAGAAAGATTGGCAAGCTTCGAAACGGAGATAGATCTGCCGTTTTCCGATTCCTTGCCGAACAGCTTGATGCTGGCGCCGTTGACGGCTTGCCCATTGCAGACCCGCACGAGCAGATTCTCAACTCGTTCAGTGAGTACCTGAGAAGGACGCGTGGGTTTCATCCTACCACGATCAAGGCCAGCGTATACTACGCGCGGCCGTTTTTCAGGGAGATCTGGAACGGGGCAGACGAGCTAGCGCAGATATCTCGTCAAGACATTATCAGCTACATTGAAAGGCACGTCCGTGATCGCAGTATAAGTACTATGCAAGGCGTCTTTACGCGGTTGCGGTCATTCCTGCGATACCTGTTTACCGCAGGCTTGCTCGATAAGGATCTGTCATCGAGCATTCCGGCTATCAGCGGGCGCAGACACGCAAAGCTGCCAAAGTTCTTGACCCCTGTACAGCTGCAGAGTGTCCTGGATGCCTGCAATCGCACCACGTCGGCGGGGCGTCGTGACTATGCAATCCTGCTGCTGTTGGCCCGCTTGGGATTGCGTGCCCACGAAGTCTCAAAACTGGCGCTGGATGACATCGACTGGCAAATTGGTGTGGTTTCCATCACGGGCAAGGCCGGAACGCAGTCCGTGTTGCCTCTGCCGTGCGACGTCGGAACGGCGATCGCAGACTATCTGGTAAACGATCGACCATCTTCAGTGTCACGGCAGGTCTTCCTGCGCCTTGAGACGCGGAAGGTGGGTTTCCCAACGGCTACCGGCGTCATTTTAGTCGCCACGAGGGCTTTGAAGCGCGCCGGCATTACCGGGATCGCAAACGTTCGATCGCATGTCTTCCGGCACACATTGGCGACAGATATGATTCGATCCGGTGCTACTCTAAATGAGATCGGCCAAGTCCTTCGACATCTGAGTCACGACACCACACGGATTTACGCCAAGGTGGATCTTCCGCGTCTCCGCCTGCTGAGCCAGCCCTGGCCGGAGGGCGCCCGATGACAAAACTCCACGGCTCTCTTGAGACTTATCTCCTGACAAAGCGAGCGCTGGGCTTCAAACTAAATGATGAAGGCAAACTCCGCAACTTCGTCGCTTTCATGGATAGGCGGGGAGCGACGGTCGTCACAGGCAAACTGGCAATAGAATGGGCTGGAAGCTCGGCTGGCCCGGCAACGTGGGCGATCCGGCTCTCGGCGGTTCGAACATTCGCCCGGTATCTCGCCGACACCGCGCCACTCACCGAGATCCCCCAACCGGGGTGTTTCCGCAGCATCACCGGCCACAACCTCACATTTATACCGCGGAGGAGATCGAAGCCCTTCTCTCGGAGATAAAGCGATGGCGCTCCAGGAATGGCTTCGGGCAATGGACCTTCCATTGCTGCATTGGTCTGCTGGCAGTGACCGGAATGCGGCTTGGAGAAGCTATCCGTCTCAAGCGTTCAGATGTAGATCTCGATGCCGGCGTTATTTCCGTCGAAGAGTCGAAGTTCGGCAAATCGCGGATCGTTCCGGTCCATCAGACGACCGTCGCGGTGCTTCGGGATTATTGTGAACGGCGGGATGCCAGCCCGCCAAGGCGGCTGAGCGATCACTTTTTCGTCGGCGAACGTGGCAAAGGACTGCATATCCAGCGCGTCGAGTTGGTCTTCATAACGAGTATTCGGCGCGCCGGCCTTCGCGGAGCTGTCGGGACACGCGGCCCGAGGATCCACGACCTTCGGCACACCTATGCCGTCAACACACTGTTGCGATGGTACGAGTCCGGGGACGACGTCGACCGGATGCTTCCGGTCTTGTCCACCTATCTCGGACACACCCACACCCGCGACACGTATTGGTATCTATCGGCGTGCCCGGAACTGATGCGCCATGCCGCCGATCGTTTGGAAAGAAGATGGGGGGCGACGCCATGACTCTGACGATCCTTCCGTCCTTGATCGAGCGTTTCTTCACTCAGCGGCTGATGCAACAGCGGAATGTCAGCGCCAACACGATTGCCTCCTATAGGGATACGTTTCGGCTGCTTCTTCGTTTCGCGTCGAAGCAAGTTGGTCGACTGCCGTCACAGCTGGACCTCGCCGACCTGGACGCCCCGCTGATCGCCGGCTTCCTTGAGCACTTGGAGGTTGAGCGGAGCATCGGAGCACGGTCACGCAATCTGCGGCTGACGTCCATCAGGACGTTCTTTCGTTTCGTTGCGTTCGAAGAACCGGCATATAGCTTGCAGATTCAACGTGTCCTCGCGATCCCTCCAAAACGCGTTGCGCGTCGAGAAGTCGAATTCCTCGGACGAACCGAGATAGAGGCAATTCTCGCCGTTCCCGATAAGATGACCTGGGCTGGCCGCCGCGACTACACGCTGTTGCTCGTGGCGGTACAGACCGGCTTGAGACTCTCCGAGATTACTGGCCTTAATCGCGATGCCATTCAGCTCGGCGCTGGCGCGCATATTCGATGCGTCGGAAAGGGGCGAAAGGAGAGAAGTACCCCGCTAACCAAACTGGCACGGGAGGCCGTCAAGAAGTGGCTCACTGAACCACCGCGTCACCGATCGACAGCGCTTTTTCCAACCGTCCATGGAGATCGCATGAGTGCCGACGCGGTACAGTTCATGCTGTCTAAATACGTGAGCGTCGCAGCGGAGACCTGTCGCTCCCTGAGGGCAAAACGCGTATCACCGCACACGCTTCGGCACAGCGCCGCCATGGAGCTGCTATTGGCCGGTGTCGATCTGACGGTGATTGCGCTATGGCTTGGTCACGAGTCGAGTCAAACAACGCTGACCTATCTCCATGCGCATATCGCGCTCAAGGAGGCCGCTTTGGCGAGGGTGACGCCGCTGGAGGGACGGAAAGCGAGCCGTTTCGTACCGGATGATAAGCTGCTGTCATTCTTGAACGCGCTCTAATCAGCCGAAGCGAGCGCCGGCCATTGGTCGCCCGGCGCTCGCAACTACCGCTGGCTGTTTTCGCCCGAACAGCGCTCTGCATGCGCTGCTCGGGGTTGCCGTCGCCGATGAGATCTTGCTTGCTTGTCTTCCTACCCAAACTATGCCGAGCCGATGCGGCGTTTCTTACCGGAAATCCCGAGGCTTAGGCAGCCTGATCGGCATAGTCTCGGGCTCGGGATAAGATCCCTATCTGCATCTTGATGCGATCAAGGTGAAGACGCGGGATTTTAGGTAGTTGGTGCCGGAGTGGTCGTAGATTCCGATCCGTTCAAGAGCAATGCACATCAGGCCGCCCAAACGCGATACTTCGGCGGTCGCTGGGTTAAGAGCAGGCCCGCGCGTCGGGGGCTCTCGGTCCCGATTCCGGCTTTTGCCGGCGCATCTCTAATCGGCGGGCCGAGATCAAGCTCTTTCATAGCTTTTCCCTGGGCGGTGCGAGATCACATCTTCGTCCGCGGTCGGCCCGAAGCAGGCAAACCAAGTGTCTACTTCATCGTTTCACCACGAGCCCGTTACACGGCTGTCATAGTTCGTGCTTATCGACCTGAATTTGCACGTTGCGGAAATATCCATGACAGCATCTCGAAAGGCATCTCTATGACTGCGACGATGAGCAGCCGGTCGCTCTCACTTTACGCCTTCTTGCTTGTGTTGTTCATGGGCACGACCTGCAGTTCGATGATCGTGCCGTTCATGGCTTACTACATTGTGGAGGGTCTGGGGCGCGCGCCGTGGACAATTAGCCTCTATGCGGGTGGCGTTACCGTTCTCGGCATAATCTGTACCCGCACTTTTGGTCGCTGGCTGGATGCGGGAATTGCGCCTTTTCCGCTGATTGGGGTAGCGCTGGCGGGTTATCTTCTTGCCGCGACTGCCTTGTCGATTTCACCGTCCATCTGGATCGTTTTGAGCTTTGGCGTGCTCGGATTCGGCCTGAGCAGTAGTGCCGTAGCCACCATGTTCAGTCTCGGGGCGGTCGTGGCAGAACGCGGCAAGATCACGCGTGGCCGGTCCAACGCCTACCTGCGCGCCACTACATCAACCGCCTGGATGATCGGCCCGGCGGTGGCGTTCCTGTTCTCGGAGCGCTTCGGTGAAGCTGCCGTCTTCAAGCTCGCCTTGGCACTGGCACTCTGTTGGGCGCTGATGTGGTGGATGATTATCCCGAGCGATATGACGCTTCGCCCCAAGACCGGATCAGTGCACACATCTTCTGCCCAAAAGCCCATCGGCCTGTGGTTGGCGGCCGCGTTCGTTTTCTGTCTGTCCTCGGCGCACTCGCTAACATTCAGCGCACTGCCACTGTTCTACGTACGGGAAGTTGGGCTGCCGGGCTATGCGCCAGGCACGGCCTTCAGCATGAAGACCTTCGTGGAGGTCTTCGCGATCTTCACCACGCCACAATGATCATCTCCCGCTTCGGTCTGAAAGGGCCACTTGTCGTGGTGGCGCTGTTGGCAACCGTGACGATCCTGCTGCTGTCCTATGTGCAGACCTATCCACAGATGCTGGCGGGCGCTGCCTTGGAGGGGCTGTATTATGGTCTCTATGCCAGCATCGGTATCAGTTTCCTGCAATCTTTCTCCGGCGACCGCCCGGCGCAGGCCACCGCGCTTTACTGGAATGTTCTGAGTGTCAGCGGCATTCTTGCAGGCCCCGCGACCGGCCTCATAGCGCAAGCCTACGATTTCCAAGCAGTTATCCGGGTGGCCTCGGCTGTGGCTGCTCTCTCCGCTCTTCTACTTTTCGCGTCAATGTTTCATAAGCGCTTGCGATAAAACTTAGAGTATTGAATTTCATATGAAAATCACCCCGTTTGCCATTTCGCGATAACCCACAATTGGTTCAAAATAATGAAGCCCTTCATAGGCTTGTCTCCATCCAACAGGGCCAGCGCCAAGCGGAAAGACGGGTCAGAGCGTGATGGAATTCAACATCGATTGTCCTCATGTTCAATACATGAGGACAGATGGCCTGATCTACGGAGCCATAGGCCACCCGCTTCTTGCGGCTAAATTCTCTTTGTCGGATAAATCCGGAGTTTCGTATGGGTTTTGCGCCAGATTTCTGCGACATTCATGGTAGCGGACAGAAGCCTCTGCAAGTGTCCACTTTCAGGGCCGTTGCAGAACCCTTTGAACGGCGGAAATGAGGTCGCTTGCTGAACGGCAGCTAGCCGCCAAATGCGGCCCATAGCGGAGCTTCCGCTTCCGGCCCCACATCGGCATTCCAAGGAGGCAAGCCGATGTCCGTTACTGAGGAATTTCAGACGGATACCTCTTGTAACAACAGGGTCGTCGGTTCGGTTCCCATCAAAGCGTAAGAAGCTCGTCCAGCACAGTCACATCTCACGGGGAAGATCCAGCCTTGCATCTTATGCGTGACAATGCGCGACGACCGTGCCGCGTATCCGCTGTAAACAAGCGTCGTCCTAGAGCTCAGAGTTGAAACCCGCCGCATCTGCGAAACACTGACTCTCGGCTTTTCGAAAGAAGCACGTTATCGACGTAATCCGCTTAATCTTCGGCTGCGTTTCTTCATATACACTGTCAGTGTGATCCGAGACAGATCTATATTGATATAAATGTTCGTGGTTTTGGGGAAGCGATCTTCAAAGATAATAATTACAGAAAAGGATGGTATCGAAGTTTAAAACTTCTTCGAAGCCCGTAATTCTCATCTCATTTTTATTCGCTTTACTGACGGTGAAGTTGAGTTATGATGCGTCTGCATTCAATCTAGTGTGCGTTTCCTGCACGGCGCTGCGTTTCCCAAACTACGCATTTGATCTTCCAATTGCATTACGCTCGTGGGCGCCGCCTGCAAGTTCTGGTGTGCTAGATGGCTTTTCGGCCATTCCGACAAAGGGGAAAAAAATGAAGTATAGTGGCATCGCACTGAAAATCGCCGTCGTTTGCACATTTTATGTTTCTGCCACTCATCCAATCGGCGCTGAAGAAGGCACGCGAACTGAAGATAGCTGGACGGCGTTGCCAGATGATCAGTCGGAAGATACTTCCCGTGGCGCAGCCTTTGCAGAGCATGAGGTTGCGGCCTATGACGCCGCTGCACCGGCCTCCAGCGCCGAGCCATTGGCCATTCCCTCACAGTTCACGTTTCCGGATGACGCGCGCTATGACCGGATCGAAAAACACGACCGCATGAATTCAATATTCGGCATCGATGTAAGCCATTACACCGATTCAAGGCTCAATCTCGACGATCTCAAGGTGAAGAACGTACGGTTTGTCTATATCAAGGCCACGCAGGGGACGTCGTCAAAAGATGCCAAATTCGCCCAGTTTTGGGATGGAATGGGCAAGCTCGATCCTGCCGTCAAGGTGCCTCGAGGCGCCTACCACTTCCTCTCGTCGACGTCGCCGGGAAAGCCGCAGGCTGACGCGTTCGTTGACTATATCACTCTCCATGGCGGGATTAAGACCGGAGATTTGCCGCCGGTTGTCGATCTTGAGTGGGATGTAACGAAGAAAAACCCTGATCAGTGGATCGGCCACTCTGCCGATGAAATTGTTGCCGAGACCCTGGCCTGCCTCAAAGAAATTGAGACGCGAACGCATCGACGCCCCATTTTATACACCGCCAAGTCCTGGTGGTCCGACAAGACGATCCCCTTGTCGCGGGTCGCCGCATTCAAGGACTATCCGATTTGGATCGCGGACTACAATCCGAAACGCAAGCTGAAGGAGGCGCCAAATGTCCTTCCCAACACAACGACCGCAATCTGGCAATTCTCAGATGCAGCGTTGATAAAAGGGCAGGTCGCCAGTTACGACACCTCCGTCTTTTACGGGACCAGCGACGACTTCAAAAAAACGTTCGGCTTGCAATGAGAGCCCGGGGATCAATCGGGGTGTGGCGGGTTGCCGTTGCGCTGGTTGCCGTCATCGGCGGAATCCTCGTCAGCCGACAGATTTCTAACGCGGCCGAGTGTCCGTCTGAGGTTCAAAACACGCCCTACTGCGACGCCTTTGTCGTCTATAAGAAACCAGGTACCTCCAAACCTGACTGGCGCATTGAAAAGCTTATTCCGAAAGCCAAGGAGGATGACGCCGATATCAGAAGTTTCGCGTTTGTCGTTTCGGTTTATAACTACCCGGCATTCACGCAGGAAAAGGACAAGGTGCTACAGTCGGTGAAGGCTGATCTTCCCCGCATTGAAGCCTTTTTGAAGGACCAGGGCTTCGACGAGGTTATCGTTCTCGACAACGAGCATGCGACCAAAGACGCGATAAACTATTTCCTCGAACAGTACCTCCTCACCCAGGTGAACGACTACAAGGGTCGCTCGCGGTTCCTGTTCATGTATGACGGGCATGGGATCCCGGGTGCCGATGATCGATCGCCGGGCGGCCTTGCGCTGTCGATGGCGACTGGCGAGGCCGATCCGCTGCCTACGCACAGCTACGGTCTGGATGATCTCGAAAACCGCCTGCGCAAGATCGCTCACCTTACCTATCACTCGGTCGCTTTGCTGGGTTCCTGCTACTCGGGTGGGGTCTTTCCGATCAACACATCATTGGGTGACAATACGAGCTTTCCTCTCAGCCCGGGCGCGCATGCCGTCACAGCGTCGAAGGCGGACGAGCTTGCCTGGGGAGCACCTGACGGCAAGGGGACAATGTTTTTCGAGAAGCTGATCGCTGCGATCGATCGAGGCGCGTCCGATTTAAATTCGTCGCAAGTGGTTTCGTCCGGAAGTGGCGAACCTCAAAAGGTTGCCGGATCGAGCATTGTGCGTCTCGGCCGGGCGGTGCAGGAGATGAATGAATCGCTTGAGGCCATCAATCCGGCGACCAACCAATATTACCCGCAATTGAGAACCGGGCCGATCGCGCCCGAGGAGAATTACGATGGCGCGTTCTTTTTCCTTGTTCCGCTGACATCGGAGGAGCAAGCAAGCAACCGGGATCCGAATCCTGCGACGACGATCCAGCGTGATTTCGAAACGACAGGCAGCGCGGTGACCGGTCGACCCGACCTGAAGGTGTTTTCGCCGCCCGAGACCTACGCAGTGCGAGGTATAGACGTCGCAAGATATACCGGCGATCTGAAGTTCGATGCGATCAATGCAAGCGGGCTCGTCAAATTCATCTATGCGAAGGCCACCCAGGGTTCAGAGGGAAAAGACACCAAATTTCAGCAATATTTGAAAGGCGCCGGAGAAACGGAAGTTTCCTTCGGTGGCTATCACGTCTTCGATTGCTCCCCGCCCGAGGCTCAGTTTAAAAACATCACAGCCACGGTCCCCCGGGACAAGGATCTGTTGCCCGTTGCCGTCGACCTTGAATGGTTCAGGGGAAATCCGCATTCGCTGTTCCTGGCCTGCTCTGATAACCCGGACGTAATCCGATCGAATTTGAAGGCACTGCTTTTTGAGCTCGCGGACTATTACGGCAAGCGTCCGATAATCTACACCTCGCGGTTCGGGGTCGGGGACATCCTCGGAAGCGACTTCAACGATTTTGGTCTTTGGTATGCCGACTTTCGCAAGACCACGCCTGGCTATGCCGGCGACAATCCTTGGACATTTTGGCAGATGACCGATCACGGGAACATCCCCGGCATCTCAGCGGCCGTGGACTACAACGTTTTCTTCGGCAGCAAAGAGCAATTCGCTGCTTTCGCCGAGACGGGGGAGAACGTTGCTCGAAATGCAGCTGTTTCATTGAAGTAAACCTGGGCGAGGACAATTGCGTGATGAAAATAATTGTGGCACTACTGTTGTCGGCGTTGGCGATGAGTTCATGCTCGCCAACCAGACAGGCGGAAAATACCCCGGATCTGAATTCCACAATTAAAGTGCTGGGCTATGATTCCCTTGCGCTTCCGTCAACGGCATATGGTCCGGGTTCGCTCGTGACCTCGGTGAAAGGCAGTGGTCTGGTCGCCCCGCTCAACTTGACCTATCTGTGCCGACCTGACTTCGCCCACGCGCCGCCACCAATCATTGATAAAGCAGCCTCGGCAGACGCCTCTCGCTCCTTAAACAGCTCATTCAAACTCGATCCGTCAACGTTGATACAAATTGGTCTTGGCGCCAGCGCGAGTTATCTTGATACGGTTACTTTGAAGCTGAGCAACGTCAGCGTCGAGAAGCTCGCATTCGACGACCTTGAAACTGTCCGCTCAACGCTGGGACCATCGTGCAAGCAGATTGTCGCAGAGTTCTCAAAGAAATCCCTGGCTTACCAGACAAAGCAAGCAATCCGAGCCGACGTAACATACTCGTTCAAGCTCAAGGCAGGCGCCTCTGCCGAAGCAAAAGGCCTCGTCATCAAAGCCCTGGCTTCGGCTTTTGGCGGTTCAATCGAGAGCGATCAAGGGTCGACGGTTTCCGGCAAGGGGCTGTTCTATGGCTTGATCCTGACAAAGGTGTGATTAGAGACGCGTGCCGACCGTAGTCAGCGGCGGTAGACGACGGCTTCACAATCAGCGACAGTGAATCAAGGCAAAGCGCTCCGGCGCTGAGAAGAATGGAAAGGATGGCACTGCTGGCAAGCGTGGAGTTGCGGGAAATGCCGGCAGGGTAGTAAGGGCGGCAGCACTGCCGGGATGCGCCAACTAAGCGACAATTCTGCCCTTCGGCTGTAAGATGTGCAAATGCCCGACGGTCGTTAGGGATCGTTATCGTTTGGGCATGCGCCGCGGCCGAGAGTGTTTTTATGTGCCAATAGCCAGGCGGACAATAGACGGTTATTTCCGGTCTGTTGGGCAGCAAGGATTTCAGCCTGCACTAGGGAAAGCCATGCAACTCTTTGAGCTTGTGTTTTAAGCGCGCTCGGGGCGTGGGCATTAGGGTAGGCCAAAGCCATTTGCAAAGGCAATGTGCGCCAAAATCTCGTCAGGCCGGACTTGATGCGATCAATTTTACTATCCGGTGCGACGAGCAAGGATTTCTGCACGCTGAGAGGGACATCCCGCGTCGAGCCGTTTTCCGCTTCCTTGAAAGCAACGGTCATGCCATTTCTGAAAAAGTAATTCCGTCTGTTTTCGATGACATTCCCACTGACAGCGAACATCATGCCTGAATTGGTGCGTGCACACGCGAGGACCGTCGCAAAGCATGCGCTATTGCCGCGAAGGCGTTCGTCACAAGCCGTTTCGATCCAGGTCGCGATTGTCTCCGCCTTCACATCCAGGAGATAGGTGATGCCCTCCAAGCCGCCCTGCCTATAGGAGCATTCCAGCAAGCTTGATCCCGGCCATCCCTGAAAGTCGTGGCCAAGCGGCGCACATTGCGAGCCGGACGAAAAGATCACATAGGCGCTTTTCTGGGCTTGTTTTACGTCCTGGATATGTTCGCTTTCGGCCGCTACAGCAGCGCCTGGAAAAAACAGGGAAAGTGCGCAAAGAACAAGACGTGGTGCCAGCCGTGTTAGAGAGCGAAAATTCGGTGGTACAGGAAAGTGCATTTGGCGATCTCCGTTTCCCGGAAGCCTCTGATTTCGTCTACCTGCTGCATGGGCGGGTCACCACGCGCAGCCATCCGCCGCGCGCATTATCGCCGTTGCTTGGGCCATCGTCCTTCGAGACAAGTTTGACGCATTTTCCACCGTCAAGGATGCCGAGAGATCCGTATTCGAGGCTTGGTCCCGCCCGCTTGTAGACGCTGGAATCGGCGACCAGCATGTCGCCCACCTCGAGAGCGCTGATTGTCGGCAGCGGGGGGTTCATCGTTGCTTTCGGACGCAATTGACCGGCCTTTGTTAGCCAGTTGTCCTCGCCGGTCTCGTAGTAGACCGACACCTGAATGTTATCGATTGCGCCTTGCAAGCTCTTGCGAAGCGTCGAGTCGTTCGACTTCTTCTGTAGCGCGACCAGCACATCACGGGATGCAGATTCAGTGGTACGCCAGCCGTTTGGTGCATTCCTGAGAGCTTCGGCCACCCCCAGCTGATAGCGATAGGTGCCCGTGTTTAAACCGCGCACGAGAGTGGCTGCCGTTGATCCGTCGTCATTGGCCAGAAGCTCGGCAAGATCTTTGCGCGCACCGTGCCTGATGGCCTTCTCTTCACTCTGCAGCGCGACGACCGTGCGATCGTATTTCTTCTGATCGTCAACATTGATGCGCAAAGCTGTCCTTTCGATAGACAGCTTGTTGGGATCGACCGTCGAAACCTTGTTATCTACGCCGCTGACCACCACGACCTTGTCATCGGTTTTCGGCACGGACACCTTGCCGCTCAACTTCCAGATCGCGTTTTTCTCCCAGGATGCAAAACTTGCTGCCAACGTGCGGGCGCTTGAGGACAGGCTCGGTCCCGAGACAATCGCGTATTGATCCGTGCAGCCCTTGCAGGTCAGTTCGGTATCGGTGAACACGGCATTGCCCGGCAGGTTCGATGGCATGTCTATTGTTATCGAATAGGGTGTTGCTTTCGCTTTGGCGACGCAGGCGTC
The DNA here is from genome assembly GCF_014189535.1 of Rhizobium lusitanum. Classification (NCBI taxonomy): domain Bacteria; kingdom Pseudomonadati; phylum Pseudomonadota; class Alphaproteobacteria; order Hyphomicrobiales; family Rhizobiaceae; genus Martinezella; species Martinezella lusitana. The sequence goes on from NZ_CP050306.1 coordinate 53,032, forward strand.
ATCGCATATTGTTACTGCGGTATTGATGAACTTTTCGGCCTCATAAATCTGGGCAATTGCCTTATCGGATTGTCCGGTGGCGCTTCTGAAAACCGGTTGCAGCGACGTGTCGCTTTCCGCCGGCTGCGGGGGGGCGAAGACATCCTCTGCCTTCTCCGGCAGTTTGAAGACGATCTCGCCGATGTCGAGGTTCGGGTTGGCGATCCGGCCGTGCACCGGCGTCTGCTTTGAATAGGCGGGCACCGAACCTTCCAGAAATGCGGCAAGCTCCGTTCCGGTCAGATATCCATCCCTGTTGCTGTCCGCTTCAATCCGCTCGCCGAGCAAAGCTTGCGTGAGAAGATTTGCGTAGACGCTGGTTGCCGGGACCTCCTGCTCGGCGGTGCCGGACGCAAAAAATTCGCGAAGAGGTTTTTGGACGTTATCGGAGAACACGTAACCCGAGAGCGGCTGCCGGGGCGGCGTACCGCTGCGGCTCATCGTGATGATTCCGGAGAAGCAGGCATCGAAGATAAACAGCGCATGTTTCACCTCCAATGCTTCGGCCCAGTCCAAGAATTTGGAGATCCTCACCGCCTTTAACTGGAACGTCGGATCCTCTGTGGGCAAAAGCGCATCGATCGGCAATAGATATCCGACCTGTCCTGTCGGACCATTGCGGGTGATGCCGTGCGAGGCGACGTAGACGACAACCCGCGCTTCCGGATTTGTCCCCACCGTTTTTGCGATGAAGCATTCGATGACGTTGGAAAAATCAGCGCTCTTTACGTCTAGGAAGAGCGAGACATCAAAACCCTGGCTTTCGAGAACGCTGCGCAACTTGCGCATTTCCGCCGGAACATCCGGCAGGGGCTTTTGCGGGTAGGACGATTCTCCAACCAGCAGTGCAAAGCTCTTGTTGTAGAATTCGAAATCGCGGCCCTTGAGATCGGGATGCGTCATCTCAGGCGGATCGGGAACCGGATTTGTGGTCTCCGTTGCCTGCAGCGAACAGTCCGCCGCCTGCGCTGCTGTCGAAAACAACAAACTCAGAAACACGAGGATGCAGGCGAGTGGGAACCTGCCGGTTTTCATCGCTTCGGCAATCATCCTAGTCGTCCGTGGTTGTGTTGCCGAGCGTAAACACGGGGTTCAGCTCCATCGTATCCTTTTCATCGATTGCCTTGAGAAACTCCGGCTCGGACAAATCCTGCGATATGCCCGGCAACGCCGAGGGACCACGCGAGCGGGTCTGAACGTAGAGCCCGTCGGCAATATCCTTGAGGTTTTTGTCGCGTGCGGCAGCATCCCATTTCGATGGCATCAGCATATAGCCGGTGTTGAGTAGCTTCTGACCCGTCGACCAGATGATCTTGCAATCGCGGCGCTTGCCGGCCGGAAGGTCTGGGCAATAAGGGTTGTTGGAATCTTTCGCGAAGAACGCATAGCGATAGGCAAATCCGGCGTCCCCCGTGGTCCCCTTGCCCTGCGACGAGAAATATTTGAAGCCCATAACCTTGTCGGAATATTTGGAAAGAACCTCGCCTTTGCCGTCGATGAAACCGATGAAGACAACCGAATGCCCAGTCCTGTTCAGTCGGTTGATATTGACGAACGAGCCCGGTTCCAGCTCACTGAATTTCACTCTCTTGCCCACACCAAAGGTTACCAGCGCATCGGCCGTGCCATAAGAATCGAGCTTCGGATCCACCCAGATATGCGATCGAATGTCCTTCGGACGCATTCGATTCCAGCTGGTGGCAGGGAAATATTTGTAAACGCTTTTGTCGCCTGTCTCAGCTGCGTACATATTCAGTGCTGTGATAATGACCTCAGCACTTGCGGCCACGCACATCGTGAGCGGCGGTTGGCTTGCTTTGACCGCCTCAGAACCGTAGGTGATGTTGTGTGTATAAGCCCGACTGATATCATAGCCTTTGCTAGGATAGTTTCGGTTTATATCTTCAACGGCTCTTAGAATATATTTGTTAAAACCATTCTCGTTATCAGCGCGAGCAACGGAATTTAACGAAAAAAATATAGCTGCTGACAGCAAAATTGAATTGATCTTCATGACAAGTCCCCTCGGACGATATCGTAAGTATCAACTGAATGGTATTATATGCCTGTCGGATGTTCAAGTTAAAATTGCATAGTGGCGACTTGGCGTTTACAAGAAGTCTGCCACTATTTTACTAACTTCCCGGTAAAAGACCCGGCGCGTTTCCGCATGTGACCTCGCCTGAGCTCCCACATCGCAACAAACGATTTCCACGGCACGAGAATTTCTCAATGCGAAATGACTTTTAGTTCTTAGGCTTTTGAAAATATACGTCAAACAACACAACGGGCCGCTTCATCCATGCCCAACGTCGGTCTTTGTAAGCCATTTTACCATGGGGACACTCAACATAGGCTTTCAGCGCGACATCAATGCTGCTTTTGGCCTTGCGCGCTCGCTCCACTGCGCACCGGCCTAACAGCGGGCTCGTATTCCATATCCTCGCCACGACAAGCGCCAGCCGTACATCACCCCCGCTCGCTGCGTAAGCGGGGCTTCCAATAGGTATCGAGCCAAAAGTTAAGGATCCATACCTGTGCATTTCTGTCTCTTAAGCCGCTCAGCATCCACTTGCGAAACGTAACATCGCTCTTGATTTGATCGTAGGTTTTGTTTTTGCGAAGAGTGCGTGCCAGTTCGGTCATGTGAGACTGCTCTGACGCCGGGCCAATATCGGCATGCTTCGAGACCAAATATTCAATGAATTGTGCGAGCGGCTGCCGGTCGAGATGGGGCAGGCCCACTCCAGGTGGCGTCGCCTTAACGGCTTGGTTGGGATCGACTTGGTATTCGGGTTGTCATGACCGAAGCTGCTCATGTTCACTTCAGACGCCACCGCTTTCCCGCTGAGATCATTGCCCATGCGGTATGGCTCTATTATCGGTTCCCGCTGAGCCTTCGCGACGTCGAAGATCTGTTGGCTGAGCGCGGCATCTCCGTCACGTTTCAGACCGTCGCGGAATGGGCGGCGAAATTCGGCTTGAAGTTCGCTCATCAGCTCCGGCGCCGCGCACGAGGCCACTTTGCCGACAAGTGGCAACTCGATGAGATGGTGGTGATGATCAAGGGAAAGAGGTACTGGCTGTGGCGCGCCGTCGATGCAAACGGTTACGTCCTCGATGCCCTGCTTCAAAGCCGAAGGAACAAGGCAACAGCGCTGCGTCTGATGCGCAAGCTGCTCAAGGGCCAAGGTACCATCCCGCGGGTGCTGGTGACTGACAAGCTGCGTTCGTATTCGGCGGCAAAGGCCGAGTTGATGCCGGGCGTAGAGCATCGCTCGCACAAGGGATTGAACAATCGAGCTGAGAATTCTCATCTGCCGCTACGGCGGCGAGAGCGACGTATGATGCGGTTCAAGTCCGCACGACAGTGCCAGCGTTTCGTCTCAACTCACGGCCAGATCGCCAATCTTTTTCTTCTTCACCGGAAACACTTGAACGCCATCGACCATCGCCAGCTTCGCACTCACGCCATCTCGATCTGGCATGAAACCGCTGGCGCGATAGCTGCCTGAAACACGGCACACGTCCTCAACGCTGGTTCCCTACAGTTAAGGCGACGCCACCCCTCAAACCCATGCTGCTCAAGGATCTCGAAAGCCGGGATCCAGTAAACGCCGGTCGACTCCATCGCCACGCTCGTGACGCCGCACGATCTGAACCAGGCAGCTATATCATGCAGATCGTGGGTGAAGGTGCCGAAGGCGCGGATAGGCACATCGGTTTGTTCCGGATTAACAGCCGCCATATGCATCGTGGACCCGATATCGACGGCCGCCGCACCGGGGTTCACTTGGGTGAGGTTCTGTGGTGTGGAAGAACGGATCTTGGGCATGGCTTCTCCTCCTTTGGGTCGGGAGGGGCTGGGCCGCGCAAGTTCGTCAATTTCCTAACCGGGATCGCCGCTGACGCGACGTCACCACTCTCAAGTACGCAACAGCCCATGTGCCACGTTTTTTAACGGGGTTGAACGCCTCCAATAAGCCTTCGGCAACTCCCCTCCAACAGGGAGCCTAACACGGCCTGTTTCTACCGCGCACAGGCGGACAAAAGCCCGTGATCGTTTTTTAATAGTTCGTTGGCCTTCTTCAGGAGATCATGCTCAAGTTGCAGCTGGCGGACATCACGCTGGAGGGCTTCAAGCTGTCGCTCGAGTTCCTCGCGTTCTGGAACCTTGGAGTTGCTTTTGCGGCGTTTCATGGATGAAGGAGCCTCGTGACCGAGTAGCTGATCTTTCCAGTCGTACAACGTCGGCCTGCACACGCCCAGCCGGTCGGCCACCTGTTGGGCACTTTCATCTCCACTACATAGTCCGATGACACCGGCTTGACGCACCGCCTCGGGATAGGCAGGACGCCATGATCGACCGACCATCGATGCTCGCGTCTCCGGAAAGGCCTCCCGTACCCATGCGGTTAGTGTTCCTCGACCCGGATATCCAAGTGCCCTCATCGTCGCAGAGATGCAACGATCATGGGTGCGATAGTGCTCAAGTGCCGCCTGTTTCTCGGCCTCGGAATATTTTGGCGCACGAGCTACCGGCTGAATACGCAGGTCGAGATGCTGTATGTACTCGCAGTACCAGCCCCTCAACGCATTCTTGGTGGGATAACCCAACTGCCGAATGGTCGCGTTAAGTCGCTTGCCAAGCCTGATATAAAGCTCAACGGCTCGAAGTCTGTCTGCATAGGAATACATGAACTACCTCTTGGTGGTCCAAGTTTTCGTCCGCATCCCCAAGGGGTCAATATTGGGCTCTGACGCAGATCTGGTGCAATTCTCTCATGTCGCGCCGATCAAGCGGGCTTGAAGAAGATCAAGCTTTCCGCGACCGTACATCTGGCGCTTTACCAGCTTGAGCTCTGTTATCTGCCCCTCTGTTTGCCCATTGGACCACGGTGAGACGATCGCTGCCCGGACTGCCTGTATGTCTTTCGCAACGCCATTGCCAAAGGAGGAAACCAGACTGTTGCGGGCTCGGTCGATCCACGGCGCGAGCTCGTTTTCCGCCTTGCGCCGGATCATAAGATGGAAGTCGGCGATGATGTCGCGAGCTTTAACCAGCAAGGGAACACCGCCTTCTATTGCAGCGATGGTGACGGTCTCGGATTTCGTTAGATTGTCTCTGCTGGTTGTCAAAAGGCGGGCAATCGTTCGGGCGGAGGGGGGCGGGTCAACGATTCCGCATCCGCCTTTTCGGCCCGCTTACGTCGTGTCGCCCATTCACTCACGACCCGACGCGAACCACGAAAGCTCTGTGTTCTCAATCGCCGCCATAGTTCAGTGCCGTTCCGCTTACCGGCAGCCCATTGCGCGTCGAGCCATTCGAGATAGGGCTCCAACGAACTTTGTCTTGACCGAAAGACGTCGTTGCGGTGCCCTCTGAGCACTTGGCGGACCAAGCCGCGGCTATGACCAGTACGGCGCACGATTTCCTTGATCGTGACACCGTCCTTTGCGAGCGCCATGATCGCCGCGTTGGTCTGTTCGCGCCTAAGATAGCCTTCATATTGAAGGCGTTCGGCCGCGGTCAGAAGTTTAGGATTGACGCGCGTTGCACCGAGTGTCTTGCGAATTTGCCGCATCGATTTGCGGACGGAATCCAGAAACGCACGGCTGGCATTCTCCATCAGATGCCATCGATCAGCGACCTGCACTGCATCAGGCAACGCCTTTGCCGCCGCCAGCCCGTAAGCGCCGCCGCGGTCGCGAGCAATGACCTGGATTTGGGGATTCCGCCGCAACCAGGCCTCTGCCGTCGCTGGCTCACGGTCCGGTAGCAGACGGATCGGCCGCCGGCGCTCCAGGTCACACACGATCGTGCCATAGCGATGACTTCGACGCCAGGCCCAGTCGTCGATACCAATCACCGAGGGCGGGATCGACGGCGGCAATCCTTGCCTGCGGATGACGCGGAGCAAGGTGTCGTTGCTGACGGGAAGCATGAGCCGCTGTGCAAAACGTGCCGCCGGGCGTCCTCCAAGCGCGAGGCCCAGATGGTGGACGAGATGCTCGAGACGCCCGGTTCGTCTGGCGTAGGGAGGTAGCACATCGCCGAACCGCTCGGCGAATATCTGCTTGCCGCAGAGCACCGCATCACAGGTGAACCTCCGCGTGCGCACGAGAAGCCTGACGCGTCTTCCCGATATTGGGAGGTCCGCGACCTGGCGGTAATAGCGGCTTCGAACCGTTCGCGACATTCGTCCGCATGCTGGACACGACGCGGTAGCGTCGGCTCGAGAAAGCAAGATGCAGGTCTCATCGTCAATGTGGGTGATGCGTTCGGCGATGAAACCAGCCGGTACCAAATCAGAGAGGCGAAACTTGGTGCTCATCAAGCTGATTCCTTTGTGGAAACCAGAAAAGCCGCATCGTTACAACTGCATCAAAAATGAGTCAGATGGGATATTCGGCTTGAGCCCTATATCTGGCCGCAGCGACGGAGGTGCTGCGCTTCGAGCTGATGATAGAACGTGGTCTGTATGAGCAGCCACAAACATCAGAAAAGGAAGCGCAGCATGAGGTATTATGCCGGACTGGACGTTTCTGTGAAAGAGACCGCGATCTGCATTGTCGACGAAACGGGAAAAATTTGCCGCGAGTTGAAGGTTACGAGCCACCCAGACGATCTCGTTTCGACTCTTAACAACCGGGCATATAAGCTCGTTCGGATAGGGCTCGAAGCTGGTCCTCTGTCTCAATGGCTATTCAGCGGTTTGGCTGAAGCCGGGTTGCCTGCGGTTTGTATTGAGACCCGCCACACCAAGGCTTTCTTGAAAGCGCAGGTGAACAAGACCGATCGCAACGATGCCCGCGGCATCGCGCAGATGATGCGGGTCAACCTGTTTCGACCCGTTCACGTGAAGACGTTGACGAGCCAGAAGCGCCGCGCTTTGCTGACGGCACGTAAACTTCTGCAGGAGAAGGCGATTGCCCTAGAGAATGATATCCGGGGATTGTTACGCAACTTCGGCCTGAAGGTAGGGATCATCGGCACGATCGGTTTCGACGCACGCATTCGCGAGCTCATTGACGGCACGCCTGATCTTGGCGAAATCATCTCGCCTCTGCTTGCCGCCAGAGAGAAACTGCGCGCAGAGTTCGCGAAGTTGCATCGGAAAGTCCTGGATCTGGTGCGCGACGACAACACCTGCCGACGCCTTATGACAATACCCGGCGTCGGCCCCGTCACCTCGCTTGCCTTCGTCAGTACCATCGATGTTCCAGCCCGCTTCAAGAATTCCCGTGCAGTCGGGCCAGCACTTGGTTTGACCCCGGTGCTCAATCAGTCCGGGGAGAGCCATCGTGTCGGACGCGTTTCCTTATGCGGGGATGGTATGATGCGTGCCCTTCTCTATGAAGCCGCGCAGGTCATGCTGAGCCGTGTGAAGAAATGGTCATGGCTAAAGGCCTGGGCAATGAATATTGCCCGCAGGCGCGGTCGATCGAAGGCGATTGTAGCGCTGGCAAGGCGATTAGCAGTGATCATGCATCGCATGTGGAGCGATGGCTCTGAATTCCAGTGGACAAGGGATAATGAAGCAATACCCGTCTGATTTGACGTCGCAACCGACGAAGTAGAGCTTTGCAATTCCGCTGACCGGCGGAACGATGTCCTTTGCGGGACGATGGATGAGGTGAGTGCGCTTTGGGTCTTGTGCCGGTCGTTACGACGGTCAGGACGTGAGTCAGATTGCACCGCTTCGTTCTTCTGATCCCATGATGGGAAGGCCAGGCAGCCTATCCCGAAGAGAAGCACGGGCCCGTTAAAGGACATCAAAGGCCGGCAGATGGAAAGCTTCAAAAATGCTTGACGCAACTACGCCGAATAGAGAAGCCCAATATTCACCCCCTGTAGGCGATCAGCGCTTGGCCTGCCCGACGCTGGCCGGGGTTGCAGAGGGTATCCGCGCCGCTGATCTGGCTGCCATTTTCCCACCGAAGTTCGGTCAGGAAGTCGAACGGACCGAGCTGGAGCTGCCGCGTTCCGAGCTGCCACTGCTTGGAGCCAGCCTTGAGCTCCATTTGGCGCAGATCGGCAAACAGGTCTGCGAGCAGCTTACGCATTGCCGGCGAGAGGTCGTTGGATAGATCTTCGAGAGCTTGCGGAAGGTCGAGCTTGAACAGGCCGGCGCCCTGCCGTAGCGCGACACCGTATTCGAGGCAGAAGGCTCGCATCTGGTTGATCAGGTGCGTATTCCGATGAAGCCGGCCATCGATTCCGATTTGAAGCCGCCCAGTCATTCCGATTTCATTCCGGCCGGCGTTCCGATTTGAAGGCAGCCATTTGTCGGACTGATCCTAGGTCTGGTTGATGTTTGGATCGGGTTTTGTTCAGGTCAAGCTTCGGTGTTTTCGGGTGCGACTGGGAGCGCTGTTTTCGCATGCTCTCGCCGGTGAGATCGATGCGATAGGCGTTGTGAACGAGGCGATCCAGGATGGCATCGGCCAGCGTTGGGTTTGCGATGATTTCGTACCAGCGATCCAGGGGCACCTGACTGGTGATGATCGTCGAGCGACGCTCGTAGCGGTCTTCGATGATCTCGAGGAGATCGCTACCCACCTGGGATATCAAGCCGGCCTAACGGCCAGGTCAATTGGCCTCCGCTCCACAACTGACGAGTCGGAGCCATTGGCAAGCTGAGCGCAGTTCACTAATGAATGATGATTGGAATCAAACTCAGAACGAGTAGCATTGCCATTGTAAGATTAAAAACCCTGATAATTTGTGGCGAAACCAGTAAGCGCCCGATGTACGCACCAAGCCCTGCCCAAGCGACCGTGCTGATGAAAGTTAACGCACCAAAGACGAAGGCAAACAGAGTGCCAAGGACCGCGTAGCCGGTCTGTTCGCTAACGCGGCCATGAGCGACAATCGCGCCAGTCGCCATCACCCAGAGTTTCGGATTTACGAACTGAAGAAGTATACCCTGCGTGAAGGAAAGGGGGTTTTGCGCTGCATGATGACTTGGGGTCAGTATCAGCTAGTTTTGGCTCAGCACTAGCGATCTGCCATGCTATCCACAACAGGTAAGTGATCCCAATCCATTTGAGAACCAGGGAAACGCGCGGCTCTGCTACTACCGACGCACCAAATACCGCAACAGTGAACATGATCACTGCAACGCCGACTGCGATCCCGCTCATTAACGGCAGGGTCCGAATCAACCCGTAGTTTGCCCCTGAAGCTGTAGCCATCGTGTTGTTCGGTCCAGGTGTCGCTGCCATAGCGAAGGCAAATCCAATCAAGCTAGCATACCATCCAGTATCCAATGAACTTCTCCGTTGAAATCATCCATAATTATCCAGCGACCATAATATCCTGAGTACCGGAAAATCGGCTTGCGTATTTGCTGGCTATTTATTAAATATTGGCATCTTATGCCAATAAATTCTCTATATAATTAAATGGATGCCATGAAATTAGATGAGATCGACCGACGAATAATCCGCGAACTGCAGCTTGATGGGCGAATTCTTAACAACGAACTTGCAAAGCGCGTTGGGCTATCCACTTCACCTTGTTTGCGACGGGTAAGGCTCTTAGAAGAAGCCGGAATCATCAATCGCTACGTGGCAGTCATTGATCAGACGAAGGTCGGTTTGAAGCTATCTTTATTTGCGAGGGTCTGGCTGACAGCCCAAGACGCGGAAACGATCGAGCTCTTTATAGCGGCCATGAAGCAACTGCCCGAGGTCGTGGAGTGTTACATTATGCTGGGCGAGAGCGATGCGTTGCTGCGAGTTGTCGTCCCCGATCTTGAGGGTTATCGACACTTCCAATCGTCGCACTTGACCCGGAAAAACGGTATCAAGAATGTCAAGACTGACGTTCCAAGCGAGGTCGTCAAGCAGGCGTTCGCACTTCCTATCTAGAGCATTGGACCGAAAAGTGTATGCGGTTTCCGAAAAATCCGATGCAAAAACAAAAAGCTAGAGACGCGGGACACTTCCGTCTGAAAGACGCTGCTTCATATCACGAGGCATCTCCAGCACCAGTGATCAGAGTAGCCAGACCGATATGATCAAGGCGATGGATACGAACGGCGACGGTAACATTAGTGAAGCGGAATTTGTCGCGGTTCCATCCGACGCGAGGAAGGAACAAGCAACTAATCTATTTAGGGCGTTTCCCAGGCTGACTGAATCGATGGGCTTTGCAAATCATTTCGGTTCTGAGTCAAGCTATCTGCCGATGGAGGTCGGCCGATATGTCGAGCTCTTTCTATTGATCTTCGCACGCGTGTTCTTGCCGCTGTTTCTGCCGGTGCATCCCATCGAGAAGCGGCAGATCGTTTCGGCGTGGGTACCGCGAGCGTGAGGCGCTGGCGGAACCTGCAAATCCGGCAGGGCAATGTTTCCTCTGGCCGCCTCGGCGGCGACGGAAGTTCTGGCAAGACTGAAGCGCACGCATTTTTTATAACGACATGGCTGGCCGATCCATCGAGATGGCACCTTATTTGAACTTCGCGACGCCCTCTCGACCCAAGGCGTTACCATAGCAAGTCGGCCCTGGAAACGTCTATCGTGGCAGCGAAAGCCAGAGCGACAGCAGGCCCGACGCCCGGAACGGTCATCAGCCTTTTGCAAACGGCATCATTCTTCGCGATGGACATTAGCCTCTAATGAAGCACGGTGAACTGCTCACGAAGTTTCTGTCGCGCCACAAGAAGGGCATTCATGATATCGCACAGCTTCGGAACGTCACCGGCGAGATCCCGGATGCATTCCTGGAACTTTCCAGCGCCAACGATGCCAACCTTCAAACCGAAGTTGCGCAACAGCCCACGGATATCGTTCTCGATCGCAATGGCCTTCTGCTGAAGCAGTTTGCGTACGGTCAGCAGAACGCGCCGCTTCTGGCTTGCCCGCGTTTTAACATGGATCGGTCGGAAGAGATCGATGCGCATCATCTGTGCAATGCCACGAGCGTCGTTTCGGCCGGTCTTGTTACCTGGCCTTCAGGAACGCCTTCGCGTGCCATGTCTCGATGCAGATTGCCGGCAATCCGGCTTCGCCAGGCCACTGAACAACCATTGCGACAAAGACCCAGCCTCAAGCCCAATCCGCACGAGTTTCCAAGAAGCATCGCCCAGAACATCGGCAAGGTCGTCGGGATGGCTAGCAACCTTCATCTCGCGGCAAATCTTGCCCGTTTCGTCTACGATGCAAATGGAGGTTTCTTTGACAGAAACGTCCAGTCCGGCAAAATGCTTCATGCTGCGCTTCCTTTCTGATGCTTGTGCCTGAATTACACAGATCACGTTTATCATCAGCTTGAAGCGCAGCACTTCAACCTATCATCGCTAGATGGCTCGCCAGCCGAATATCCCATCTAAACAGTTAGTTTAGGCGGAAGAGAAATCGTCCGGCAGGCGCTCTACATGCGACCCTTATTGTGCACGGTTCAATCCTGGCCCCGCAGCCAAATACAAAACGCTGATCGCCATCGGCAAACCACCCAAAGTGGCCTTAACCGCTATCATGCGAAAACTCATCGTCCTCGCTGTCAAAGTCTCTCGAGATTTCCCCAAAAGCCCCTTGATCATTACGGATACTCTAGTATTTATTATATTACTGAAACAATTAATAAACATGGGAAGGCATGACCTCACATCTGCATGATAGGAACACACGAACGTCGTTTACTGTTTCCCGCACTGACATAGGTTGGGTGGAGAATATTACGGGTAGCCGAAGATGCTGGAATTTTCGGCTGCATTTTCATATGGGCGACGAGATCGCACATATCCTTGCTGGACGAGTACGCTTGCGATTACCTCAGCACACGCAGATTTTTGAAGCGGGTGAAACCGCAGTTGTGCCCGGCGGGATAATTCACCGCTTCGAGGCGGTTGACAGGGAGGGCTGGGCTTTCTCTTCGAATTTTGTTTCCAGTAGCAGCCCGCCAGATTTGCGCGCGTTTTTGAGCGCCCGGTTCAATGGTCGATTCCTAGAATATGTTTGCAACGCCTTATTTTTGCGTGAGACGCTCCATACCGATGTTGACGCAATCGCGCGGAATTGTTCGCTCTCGGCTGGCTATCTCTCGCGCGTATTTCAGCGCGCAACCGGCACCGGTATCCATAATTATCACGTCCTCGTGGCGCTCCAAAAGTCGAAGGATCTCCTGCGCGAACAAAGGCCAATAGTCTGTGCGGCGAATGAAGCGGGTTTCTGTGATCAGGCCCATTTGACAAGGGAATTCGTGAAAACGCTTGGGATGACCCCCTCTATCTTCAGAGAGGCGTGGGTTTAATCCACTTGCGAAGCGAATCGCTGACTAAGGTATTTTCCATACAAGACGGCGGTGCCGTTCTCTGTGAGACTCTCGATATGAGCACGAACGTGGATCGAACCGGCTCGCTGGTTCCCTTCAATAGTTGCTAAATCGAAGAGCGGCACGACCAAATGCTATCAAGAGATATACTGATCGACAAGTCGGCTTTAGTCCGTATGCGCGAATGGCGCCATTTTCTCCATGCTCACCCCGAAATTGCTTATAAAGAAGATATAACTTCTGATTTTGTGGCTGAGCGACTTACCGAGATGGGTATTGAGGTCGAGCGTGGGCTGGCCGGTACAGGGGTTATCGGTATTCTCCAAGGCACAGCTAGTTTGGGTCGCTCGATTGGACTTCGAGCCGAGCTTGATGCTTTGCCAATAACTGAGAAAAGTAACCTCTCCTATCGTTCTGCGAATGAGGGCGTGATGCACGCATGCGGCCATGATGGACACATGGCAATGCTGCTTGGCGCGGCTGATTACTTATCCAATCACAGGAGCTTCTCCGGTACCGTTGTGTTCATCTTCCAACCAGCTGAGGAAAATGAGGGCGGCGCGGTTCGGATGATTGAGGAAGGCTTATTTGAAAAGTACCCAGTAGATGCTATCTATGCCTTGCACAACTGGCCAGGATTGCCAACAGGGTGTATTGTGGTTCACCCTGGGCCAATGATGGCCCAATACGACATTTTCGAGTTCACAATCATAGGATGCGGTGGTCATTCGGCGATGCCACAAGACCTGCGTGATCCGACGGTTGCAGCTGGCCAATTGATAAACGCTATTCAAACGATTGTCGCGCGCGATATTGATCCTTTTGAGCAAGGCGTCATATCCGTTACACGCCTTGAGGGAGGCAATGCGTTCAACGTAGTGCCAGATGTTGTAACCGTAGGCGGAAGCGTGCGAACCTTTGAACATAAGGTCCAGCTTCGAATTCGCGAGCGGCTCTTAGCGATCGCTGAAGGCATCGGTGCGGCTCTGGATGTGAGAATAACGTTGAATTATGAGTGTAGGTTCTTCCCAACGATAAATTCCGCCCGCGAAGCGACCTTAGCACAGCGTGCGGCGTGCAGGGCAGTTGACACCAATTGGGTCGAAGCACGGTTCCGTCCCTCCATGGCATCGGAGGATTTTTCCGCGATGTTAATGGAGCGGCCCGGCGCATTCGCTTGGATCGGCTCTGGAGAAGGTCCGGGGCTGCATCAATCGTCCTTTGATTTCAACGACGCGCTACTGCAGCTAGGTGCGACCTACCTTATCGCGATCGTCGACGAAGAGCTTGTCACCGGGTAGAACGTAAGCGGTCAGCCGATAAAGTAAGGCTCGAAGTTCCAAGGATAAACATTTCGATTTTGGGGTGCTGGCCAGCCGTGAACGATGGGGTGGACGCCCCCACTCGACGGCATCTGTGTGCCAGAATGGTTGTGTTGAAACCACTGCAGAGAGGAAGCATCCATGGAGAAGGTTAGCATAATCGGCCTGGACTTGGCGAAGAACACAATTCAGGTGCATGGAGCGGCGGCTGATGGCTCCATTATTTTCCGCCGCAAAGTATCGAATGCCAAGCTCCTGGCATTTTTGTCTGGAATAAACCCATGCACGGTGGCGATGGAAGCATGTGCGGGCAGCCACTACTGGGGCCGTGAGATCGGCAGGCTTGGTCATCAAGTCAGATTAATCGCACCGATATATGAAAAGCCCTTCGTCAAACGGCAGAAGAATGATGCTGCCGATGCGGAGGCTGTTTGCGAAGCGGCACTGCGGCCAACGATGCGATTTGTCGCGGTAAAGAGCGAGGCAAAGCAGGCTTCTGCCACTGTGTTCAAAGTACGCGATCTTCTGGTGCGGCAAAAGACGCAAACTATCAATGCGCTACGCGGCCTCATGGCCGAATTTGGCACTGTTGTTGCGCAGGGACCCGCACATGTAGGTATCTTGATCGAGCACGTCGAAGACCCTTGTTCGAACCTGCCAGAAGCAGCACGGGCTGCCACGTCGTTTTGCTTAACTCTATCGAGACGAAGATTGCGCCAAGATCGACACGAATAGCAGCAAGGGCGTGAGGTTGTTCAGCCGTCAAAAGCATGGGTGCATTCAGAGAGATTTTATGGACAACCCACTCTGCGACGATGCAGGTCGTTTCCCATGGGATCTGCTTCCGGCATCTAAGCCAAAGTTTGGCAAAAAGTCCACTTATCCCAGCTGTGCAAAACTCCCGGGCCAGCTCTAGATTACTATCGAACTGACCCTTGGTAGAAAAAGTTTCTATTTTTTAGAGAGGGCAAGGTCAGTTCTGTTCAAGACTGGCCTCTCAACAATCTGCACATTTAGCTCAGTGAGCACGGAACCTAGATAGATTGCCTGCTAAAATAATACGAAGCTTGTGGAGTTGATTTATGCTCAGTTCCGAAAAATCTTCTGATATCTTTAATTTGCAACTAGACAACCTCAACCTTTCACAAGCCGATAAGCTACACGTACTTCATCCCTGGACGGATTTGAGTGCTCTAGGAGAAGGGTGCCCACTTATCATGAAGAGTGCCTCGGGTATCCGGGTTAGCGATAGCCAAGGGCGGACATATCTCGATGCAATCGGCGGAATGTGGTGCATGACCCTCGGGTACGGGCGCACCGAACTTGCTGTTGCAATGTCGGAGCAAGCGCAAACGATGGCATATTATACGCCTTTCGGAGATATTGGAAACGAACCAGCAGCGCGCTTGGCGAAGGTGCTTGCAGAAATTACACCCGGCGATCTGGATCGCGTCCATTTTACTACGGGCGGCTCGACTGCTATTGATTCTGCTGTACGTATCGCTCACTACTACTTCGCTTCGCAAGGCCGCGAGTCAAAGAGATGGGTGCTGTCGCGGCATAATGCCTATCACGGCAGCACTTTTCTCGCTGCATCACTGAGCGGGAAAGCCGCTGACCGAACGCTGTTTCACTACCTGGACAGCTTTGTACATCATCTATCAAGTCCAGGCTACGATTTGGGTGTAGATGACGAGACCTCTGAAGAGAGCCTTGAACGACTTATCAGCGAAATGGAGCGCGAGATCGGCCGGATTGGAGCGGAAAACATCGCGTGCTTTGTGGCTGAGCCGATCCTTGCATCAGGCGGCGTGCTCATCCCTCCACCGGGGTATCATGTTGCAACACGAGAGTTGTGCCGCATGCACGACATTCTCTACATTTCTGACGAGGTCGTAACTGGATTCGGTCGACTAGGGCATTTTTTTCCTCAAAGGCCCGTTTCGCGATTGATCCCGATCTTATTGTAATTGCTAAGGGTTTAACTTCGGGTTATGCCCCCCTTGGGGCCGTCCTGATATCGAAGCGTGTTTCCCAGTCGATTGCCGCACATGCGCCGCGCGGCAAGCCGGTATTCTCAAACGGATTCACTTACTCTGGGCATCCCGTGTCCTGCGCAGTCGCACTTAAGAATATCGAACTTATGCAGCGCGAGCGTGTCTGCGAACATGTACGAGATGTCGGACCTTATTTTATGGAGCAGCTTTACAAGCTGTCGGCCTCTCCGGTCGTCTACACTGTTCGCGGAGATCACCTCATGGCCTGCGTCGAGTGCTGGACCGGGGTCGAGAAGGGACCCACTGCAGAAAACATAGCGCTCGCGCAACGGGTCGATCACTATTGCCAGGAGGCTGGGTTGTTGGTTCGTCCTTATGAGAACCTGTGCATCCTGTCTCCGCCGCTCATCATCGGGCGAGACGACATAGACCGGATCGCCACAACACTGCACCAAGCGATCGAAAAAACAGAACATGACCTTAAAAGCGGAGCGATTATTTGATCGCCTCTATTCAATCATGGAGCTTGTTAGTCATATGAAGGAAATCATCGATTGTCGTGGGCTTACGTCGGCCATCATTGCCGTTCGGCTTAAACAACGCCTTGTGGATCAGGCGTTAGAAACGCCCGAGCTCTGCGTGCTCGTGGAGAACCACCAGCACGACAGTTTACTCAGCCAGGCCTGTCCCGAGCTTGCTGATCGCATTCAAATTGTCACGATTGACAGTGCGTCCTTGCCGGCCGATATGCGAGGCGCTGTGCTCCAACGATTTATTAGCGCCAATGCGTGAGCGATCCGACCTAGCTAAGATCGACGCGCTTGCCCCAGTGGACCCGGAAGCGACAGAATCTTGGTGGCGGCGGGACGACCTTCGTTATATCAATGGCCGTCTTACGTTGGGCGATTGCGATCTTGCTACGGCGGCACTAAAGCTGGAAACGCCGCTCTATGTTTTACGCGGGGCCAAGGTCATTGAGAAGATTGTTCAGTTGCACCAGGCGCTTCATGATGCGGGGGTGGATCATAGAATCTACTATGCTATTAAGGCAAACCGGAGCCCGCAGCTTCTCAGCTTTCTATCGGAAAAGCGAATTGCCGGTGCTGATGTTTGCTCGCCTGAGGAGCTAAAGCATGCTCTGGCCTGCGGGTTCCGTGAGGAGGATATCTCATTCACCGGAACATCTCTCAGCGCACGTGATTTTGATGATTTGGCACGATTTGATTGCATTAGCCTCAATCTCGACTCGCTCTCTGCCCTTGAGCGGTTCGGCACGCTTTGTCCAGGTCGAGAGATCGGGATCCGGATCAACCCTGATCGGGGTATCAGCTATACTGGCAATGACATGCTGAAATATAGCGGGTGCCAGACCACTAAGTTTGGCATCTACCTTGACAGTTTTGACGATGCGCTTGCCATTGCGAAGCGACATGCGCTCAGAGTCGTGCGGTTGCATTTCCACGCTGGTTCCGGATACCTCAACGAAGGACTGGGGGACTTGCAAGCGATACTGACAGCAAGTCATGAGTTCATGCATCACCTGCCCAACCTCAAGGAAGTGAATATCGGCGGCGGTCTTGGAGTGCCACACCGCTGTGGAGACCGCCCGCTTGATTTACACAGCTGGGCTGATGTTCTTGCAAAAGCATTTGCCGATCGTGGCGTTCGCATAGCGCTGGAACCTGGTGACTTCTTAGTCAAGGAAGCTGGCGTCTTATTGACGACAGTCACCTATCGCGAAAGGCGAAAGCAGACTGAGTTCATTGGAGTCGATGCCGGCTTCAACCTCGCCATGGAGCCAGCTTTTTATAGTCTACCCTGCCATCCTGTTCCTACAGTTCCTCGCCCCGTGCCTAAGCGCCCACTGACTGTGGTCGGCAATATAAATGAAGCGCTCGATAAATGGGCCGTGGAGCATGAGATGCCGCCGCCTGAAGAGGGTGATGTTATCGCGCTTATCAATGCTGGTGGATATGCTGCATCGATGCGGTCTGATCATTGTATGCGCGGCGGAGCGCGCGAGCTTTATCTTCATGATTGAATATATGTATGCCTCCGATTGCTAGCTGAAAGGCCCCATAAAAAGGATGTCTTGAACATGAATTACGTTAAACCGCGACTGGAAGCTCCAAGTTTTGCCTTCGATCCAACCGATCCTTGGACAGAGACGTTTCAAATCGGGCTGTGGCGTGCTGGGCTCCAAGGTAGGCATGTATATGAAGTCGGGATTGGAACTGGAACCAACGCAGTTTTTCTGCTCGACAAGTGCGATGTCGCCTCGGCATCTGGTAGCGATATTGACCCACGGCTTACTATGCTCGCGATCCGAAATGTCGCAAAGCTAGCACCAGAGCGGGCCGACCGGTTTCGTCCCGTCGAGGGTGCGGTGAGTTTGATCGATACGGACGACGCACGCACCGCGATCAGCGCAGCCGATGTGGTCATCGCATGCCTTCCGCAGGTTGGTTGTCCCACTGATAAAAGGCTGGCGCGAGTCTACAGTAAATGGCGCGGCAGCGCGGATTACTCCGTGTCTAATAAGTCCGACGATCACTACGCCCACTATTACCCTTGGTCAGCGTTCGACGAATTTCCGTTTAATGCGGTTGGACTTGGTCTAAACCAAGCACTTCTGCAGCAGCTTAAAGTATATGCGCCACGTGCCGAAGTGATAATGAACATTGGATGCCGCGTTGGCCATGAGACTATTCTCAACTTCTTTCGCGCAAATGGCTATGAGCCAGAGTGTCTGCATACGCAAATCGTTCGCCAGCACAAAGAGACGAGTATCGCATTCTTCGTTTCAATTGAGAGAATCCTCGACGGCACCGGATTTGAAAAGGAATTTGCGTGTGAATTCTATGCCGATAGAGACGGTGGCATTAGGCTGTCAGCCCGGAAGGCCGAAGCCCTCCTAGCCGAAAGCGCGGATGCTGAACTATTCCACGAGGTGAGCACGTTCCGTTGTCGTTCACTGGGCAACGCCCGAATTGCTGCGCACTAAACGTTAAGGAGTGATATAAATGTATTTTGATGATTGCGTAGATCTATCATTTATCAAAGACAAAACCGTGGCCGTTATCGGCTTTGGGATTCAAGGTAAGGCGTTTGCCGCGAACCTGCGAGATAGCGGTATTCCGCTGATCGTCGGCAACATTGAAGACAACTACAAATTTGAAGCTATTGCGGACGGGTTTGATACGCGGCCGATCGGAGATGCGGCACGGTTGGCCGACGTGATTGTTCTGCTTATACCGGAGCATGCACATCAGGAAGTATTCCACCGTGATATCAGGGAGAATCTCCGCCCGAACGATCTGTTAATCGTTGCGCATGGCTACTCGATTCGCTTCGGAGAGATCGAGCTTCCCCCGGCGTAGACGTTGCTCTCTTAGCTCCCAAGATGTTCGGCAAGCCGATTCGCCGACGCTATCTCGAAGGTGGCGGCGTTTTGGCTTTCATTGATGTAATGCAAGACGCTTCAAGCAACGCGCTAGAAAAAACGTTGTGCGTAGCCAAGGCCGTCGGTTTCACGCGCGAAGGTGTAGTCCCGGTCTCGTTTGATCAGGAAACCGAACTCGACCTTTTTCAGGAGCAATTTCTTACGCCGCTGCTGATCGATGCATTTCGTATGGCATTCGAAATTTTGGTTGAGAACGGCTACGATCCCGTGGCCTCTTTCCTTGACACGTGTGGCTCCGGTGAGATGGCTGAAATGCTAATGGAGGCCGTCAATGTGGGCCTTTTTGAAGTAATCGAGCAACAGGGCTCTCCCACATGTCGTTATGGTGTTCAAAAGTATCTGAACACACTTATCAACGCATCGACCAAGGCCAAGGGTAAAATGATCCTTGATGATATCCGTAACGGTGCTTTCCAGGCTGAGCTTACAAGAGAGGCGCAAAGTGACTATCCCTCGTTAGAGGCCTACCGTGCTACAAGCGAAGCTAGCGAGTTGACGAAGACCCATGTGCGTCTCAAAAAAATGCTGGGCACGCAGAAGGTTGAGACGCGAATAATTGTTGGGGACGAGACGGCACTTCGTCCATCTTATGGCGATGTGTTAGAGGGTGCGCTGATCTGCGAGGTCCACGACAGGATTGTCGGAATTCTCGATTCCAATGATGCCCGCTATGAGATGATCAAGCATGAGGCGGAAGGGCGTACCGAAGCCGTCGCCGAATTGCGCGGAACCCCCGTCTCGCATAGTGGCAAAGCGATCCTTTGTAAGTTGAAAGGTGGCGGACGCACCGAAGATTATGTGCTTGCGGTGGTCGCGGGAGATCGGCGCGTTGACATGAAGGCGCTTGCGCGAAAGTTCGGCGGCACTGCCGCCAGCTTCGCGTCATCCGACGATGTCATCCGTTTGACTGGATGCGTTCCTGGTGCCGTGCCACCTTTTGCGCCGACTAATCCACTTCCACTCGTGGTGGATGCCGTCTTTGTCGAAGAGAACTCAACCATTGCCTTCAACGCTGGTCGCCTCGACCGTTCCATCACGATGGAAATGAGGGACTACCTACGGATCTTCCAGCCTCAGGCACACGAAATAGGAATGGCGTAGTCCACCTTAGCTTCAAGCCAATCAACAAGATCGACGAATACGCCGCATGCCCCTCCTTTGAAAGTAAAGAGAGATGACCGGTGCAAGAAATTCAGCCCATTACTCTTCACGAACCGTCTGATGTCTCCCTTCGGCTTTTTGCGTTTCCGCACGCAGGCGGATCGTCGACAAGCTTTCGCGACTGGCCTAAGTTTCTTCTTGATGGCATCGAGTTGGTTTCCTATCAACTCCCAGGGCGCGGCGCATTAAAGTCCGTACCGCCCTTGAAGCGGATTGAGCCGATTGTGGATGCATTAACCGATATGGTGGTGGCGGCAGATGATGGTACGCCGTACATTTTTTCGGCCACAGTTTTGGGGCTTTACTTGCACATCTAGTGTGCGAGAAACTTCGAATCCGCGGCGCGTCACCACCGCGACATATTATTCTATCGGCGCACCGCGCACCGCATATGCAGCCCCGGCACGAGATGGGCGGTAGATTAAGATTCGAACTGCCCGACGCTGAGTTTTTCGATGTTGTGAAATCCTGGGGTCTTATCCCCGATGAAATTCTTTCCGATCGGGAATTTCTTCAGCTAGCGTTACCCGCTCTGCGAGCGGACCTCGAAGTCGACGAAACTTGCGTCACTGATGCTGGTCAAGTTTCATCGTTGCCGGCAACACTTTTTTATGGCAGCGAAGACCCGACTGTGACAAAGGACGAATTGGAAGGATGGTCAGCTCATTACAGCGAGCTATCCGTTGAGGCGTTTCACGGTGGGCATTTCTACACCGTAGAATGCGAAAAAGCTTTCTCAGTTTCATTAAACCACATTCTTGCTGTCACGCAAGAGGCTTGTCCGCGCGCCATTCTGACCGCCGCAGCAGCGCAAGAATTGGGAAACGAAACGCTTTGGCAACGCTTTGAAAAGCAAGTTCGGGATCATTCAGTGAGTTACGCCCTCATAGATGGGGATCGAACGTGGCAGTTTGATGAACTGCGGAACAGTGCTCTTAGTCTAGCGGGCGCGCTGCGAGAGCGTGGCGTCACCAAAGGAGATGCCATCGGATTTTTCCTGCCGCATTGTGCCGAATACAGTATCGGCATTTTGGCAAGCACCTATCTCGGGGCTCCCGCCTGTCTTCTAGAAAAGGGATGGTCGGATGCGGTGTTACATATGTTTATTGAGGCAGTTAAGCCCAAAGTGATCATCACAGTACGGGACTTGGTTAAGCGCCTTCCGGATGAGCTTAAAGGTAGCAGTGCGGTACTTCTGGTTGGCGAGGATGCCTCGCCTCTTCCCGAGAAGTTCTCGCAAAACCCGGCCGCCGTCGATGTGCATGACATCGCAATGATCTCGATGACCAGCGGATCAACGGGGAAACCAAAAGCGGTCCTCACGACGCATAAAGGCTGTCTTTTTCTGTTTCCAGGCGCGTTACGATCGCTATCCCTATCGGCCAGATTCCCGCGAAGGTCTGAACGTATTCTTTGCATGGGAGTGCTTGCGTCCGATATTGCAGGGAGTGACGGCCGTGATCATCCCAGACGACCGAATTTTTGACCCCGTACAACTCGTGGAAACACTCGAACGCGAGCGTATCACGCGAATCATAGCCACTCCTTCCTTGCTAGAAAGTGTACTCGACAACACGGTCGTCGGGCCGACCCTCAACAAGCGGCTCGCTCATATGGAGATGTGGTTTCTAATGGGCGAAGTCGTGGCCAGTCGCGTAGTGGCGAAGGCGCGTGATCGGTTGCCAAAGAGCGTCGGCCTCGTCAATGCTTATAGTACGTGGGAAAGTCTCGATATAGCCTTTGCCGATCTGCTCGACCCCACAAGTCGGACAAACTCCGTTACGGTGCCAGTAGGAAAAATTCTCGACGGCAGCACCGCCGTGATGCTCGATACTAAACAGCGGCCGGTGCCTTACGGGGCCGTAGGTGAACTCTACTTCGCTAGCCCCGGTATTGCACCCGGGTACTTTCAAGATGCCGTCAAAACAGCGGAACGCTTCATCCACTTTGGTGCTAAAAATGCCGAATGGGGTATACCAGAGCTTACCTATTATCGCACCGGCGACCGGGCACGATTTCTGCCCGATGGGCAGCTCCAGGTTCTTGGTCGCTTGGATGAAACCGTGAAATTGCGCGGTTTTAAAGTCTCGTTGCTTGCTACAGAGCGCGTCCTTGAAGCCGAGCCTGGAGTTGTCCGTGCGATCGTGATCCCGGTCATCGATAGCGAAACCGGACAACCCATGCACACGGTGGCTTATATCCATGGTATCGATGGCATGCCCTCGGACACGACGCTAGCCCGAGTGCGCTTGCGAGGCTCGTTGCACCTCCCAGAGTATGCACGTCCGCGGTACTACGTAGGGCTCAATCACATTCCATTGCGCGAAGGCGAATCGCGTAAACTCGACCTTAGCAAATTGCCCTCCCCGCCAGACGAAGCCGAGCCGTTCACCTCTGCTTCTCTTTCGGCTGTAGAATTCAAGATCGCCACCGCGTGGAGGGCCGTGCTAAAGATCAAACATGTCGCGGCGGAGGACAACTTTTTTTCTCTTGGTGGCGATTCCCTTGCTGCCGCGCGTTTAACCAGCGCACTGGCGGATCAGTATGGCGTCAGCCTCTCCGTACTCGATATATTTGAATACCCGACGATCGCGCAAATGGCTGCGGCCCTCAATGAGTCTGGAACCCAACCGCACAGAATCAAACGTGTCTTTGACAAGGTGCCGCGAGAGTCAACCAAACTAGCAGTTGTTGGGATGGCGGGCCGATTCCCAGGTGCCGATTCGATATTTTCATTCTGGGAAAATCTGAAAGCCGGGAAGGATACTCTGTCGATGTTCGACCGCGAAACGCTCGAACGTAAAGGTGTTCCGCGAGAGGTCATGGACGATCCAAATTGGGTGCCTGTCGGTCAAAAAATCAACGATGCGGACAAGTTTGATGCAGGCTTTTGGTCGATCAGTAAGCGTGAAGCCGAGATCATGGACCCGCAGCATCGCGTCTTCATAGAAGTCGCCGCTGGGGCGCTAGAGCAGGCGGGTTATGTACGCAGCAACAATCCGTACCGATACCGTACTGGCGTCTTCGCCTCTTGCGGGATCGACGGCTATCTCTTCCATCATCTTGAGGGAGGAGGTCTCAAGACGCCGCTGGACCCAACCGGGCTGTTCCTGACCGAAATCGGCAATGAAAAAGACTACATCGCGACCCGTGTCTCTTATTTGCTAGATCTTGGCGGCCCTTCGCTGACGGTTACTTCGGCCTGTAGCAGCGCGCTTGTCGCTGTGGCGCAGGCAGCGCAATCGATCCTTTCAGGCCAATGCGACATGGCCATTGCGGGTGGATCGTCTATTAACTTCCCGAATTTCGGCTATCGCTACGAGAACGGTCTTGTTGGCAGTATCGACGGCCATGTACGACCGTTCGATCAGGGAGCGAGTGGCACGCTCTTTGGAGATTCAGTGGGCGCAGTAGTGCTTAAGCACTTAGACGATGCAATCGCTGACGGCGATCACATCTGGGCGGTGATGTCGGGCTTTGGTCTTTCGAATGACGGGATCGTTAAGGCGGGTTATGCGGCACCTAGCGCCAAGGCGCAAACCCGTTGTATTTCGGATGCGATCAAGATGGCCGGTATCGATTCCGAGGCGATTTCTTATGTCGAATGCCATGCTACAGCGACGCTCGTGGGTGACGCGATCGAAATAAGAGGGCTCAAGGACGCCTTCGATGCACACCGAGCGGGCGAGATGCCGAAGCCAGGCACCTGTCGCATTGGCAGCGTGAAAGGCAATATCGGGCATGCGAACTGCGCTGCTGGGATCACCGGCTTCATCAAGACAGTGCTCAGCCTACATCATCGCAGTCTGGTGAAGACAGCAAATTTTGACACGCTGAACCCTAAGCTTGTCGATATGGTAGATTATAGCGCCTCTCCCTTCGCAGTTCAGACTGACTTAGAACCGTGGGAAGTTTCAAACCCTGACCAACAGTTGCCCAGACGCGCAGGAGTTTCCAGCTTCGGTATAGGCGGCACTAATGCCCATGTCATCCTTGAAGAGGCGCCGACCTTGACGCGCGGGCCGTTCGGCGAAGCTTCCGCACTCCACCTAGCTACCATAACAGGCAAGACGCCCGAGGCGCTTGCTCGTAACTGCTCCGAATTGGCGGGTGCCGTCGCGGGAATGGCCCCAGACGAACTTACATCCGCTATATGGGCTCTAAATACGAGACGCGAGCATCATCAGATCCGCGCAGCGACAGTGATCTCCGGCAATCCGAGCGAAGCCGCGACGAAAATTGCCGCCCTTGCCCATGCCAACCTGAGACAAACAGAAAGTCACACCGCAACGATTGCGTTCTGCTTCTCTGGGCAGGGATCTCAGCATCCTGCGATGGCGCGCGCGCTCTATAGCGGCCTAGCTGACGGCGGACGTTTCCGTGCACGGTTCGAACAGGTTTGCGGGCATCTCGCAACCCATTTGGAAGAAGATCCTGTCAAACTGCTGCTCGACGCCGATGAGATATCGGTCAAGCGCCCGGTAATCACGCAGTGCGGTCTATTCGCTGTAGAGTACGCTCTCGCCGCAAGTCTAATAGACATCGGTTTAAGGCCTGTTGCAATGGCCGGCCACAGCATCGGTGAATATGCTGCCGCCGCAATCTCCGGCATCGTTACCCTTGAGGACGCTGCAAGGCTTGTTGCTCATCGTGCACTTGCGTCGGAGGCCATGCTTGATGAAAAACAAGATGCGAACCAAATCGGCGGTATGCTCAGCGTGGCTGGTGATGTCCAGCAGATCAAGCAGTGGCTCGAAACAAACAAACCCGATACGCTGTGGCTCGCAGTAGAAAACACATCCAATCAGGTGGTGATCGCAGGCCGCTTAGTTGATCTTGGACCTGCCGAGTATGAACTGACCAAGAGAGGATTCCATTGCCGAAGTGTATCAGTCACCCACCCTTTCCACAGTCCATTAATGCAGCCCGTGGCGGACAAATTGAACGAAACTGCCCAAGGTATAGTCAGCCAAACCCCGACCATTCCTCTGGCGAGTAATGTTAGCGGAACATGGTTCAATAACAGTAATATGGCAAGCGACTATTGGTCACGGCACGTAACTTCCCGTGTTCTTTGGTGCTCTAACGTGGACAAGTTGCTGCAATGGGAGCCAGACATCATCCTGGAAATTGGGCCTGGGGCTGTACTGACCAATCTCATCGGAAAACACCTGCGCGCAAGCTCGGCTGTTAAACAACCAATCATACTCCCTTCCCTGTCCGACTTTTCCGAAGCGCCGATGGAAAACGAGTACCGGTTCCTGAGCATGCTCGGCACGCTGTGGTCTCATGGCGTATCTATCAACTGGGAGAAGTTTCACGCATCCCATGAAGGACCGCCTAAACCTCGAAGACAACCCATTCTACCGACTTATTCGTTCGAGAAAACCAGCTTTTTGGGCCCGCCCAGAGAAATCCATCTATGTCGACCCCTACGTGAATTCGATTGTGGTGCCGGAAGCAGCCACAGCACAGAGCCTTATTCGGACGACAACGAAGCCCGCAGCTAAGGTCAAGCTCTATTGTTTCCCATTCGCTGGAGGATCTGCAGCAACGTTTAAGCATTGGTCGAAAAATTCGCCCAATTGGCTGGACATCGTGGCCATAGAGTATCCTAGGCGTAGCGGTAAGAGTGGTGAAGTCGGCCCGCAGGACCACTCGGCAGACAGCACTTTCCTACAGGAGCTGTCAGTGGCAATTCGTGATGATGCGGGCAATGGCCGCATCGCTTTCTGTGGCGTGAGTCTCGGCGTAACCGTTGCTATTGCGCTTCTCAACGGGCCGTTGCGAGACCTCGCAGATAGCAGGCAGATTGCCGGACTGATCCTTGTCGGCCGTTCGCCGTTCGGTGTCGATGAGAGCGAGAAACCAGAGAAGAGCAACGAGTTCCTACTCGCGCCGCCTGACATGCAGTTGGATCCGCTATGGCGAGAGCAGGTTTTGCCGTTGCTTAAAGAAGACCTCGCCCTTGATGACCGCCTTTCCAGATCGCTAGCTTCCGACATATCTAAGGGGCCAATAGTCTCGGCCCCGCTGCAAATCCACTGCGGTGATGCGGATAGCTCCTTCTCATCCAACAAGATTATTGAATGGGCGGCATTGTCAAGCCATGCGCTGTTGGATGCGCAGATTCACGAGGGCGACCACAGCTTCATCATTCAGGCCGAGCGAGAGATTTTCGAGAGAACGGTAGCCTTCCTCGATCTGGCACTATGGAGTATTGGCCTTACGCAACGAGGAGCAACCGACACAGTCCATCAGGTTCTAACGACCGCCGTACCAAAATCCCGAGGGAAGGCGCTTGTTGTAGTGCAGCCTGACGACAACCTCAACAGATGTATTACCGAAACAAAGCGTGCACTCGATTCTGACGCCGCAGTGGCGATCTCGTTCTGTGGCATCCTCAATCTGTTGTCGCTCGATCAACACATGGCGTGGCTAATGGAGTATTTACAGAGGCTGATCGCATCAGGTGCTCTCGGGGAGGTTCTTCTTGCCCTTCCGGCTAATGCTGCTGGCGGCGGGCTTGGAGGTCTGAGCTCCACGCTCGCACAGGAAGGGAGCGAGCTGAAAATACGCCGCCTTTTCATATCGGACGAGTATCTGTGGGAAGGGGAGGCACTTAACCGGACACTTCAGGACGCCATTTCCATCCCAGAAGAAAACGAGCTAATAGCTCGAAACGGTTGCTATTTCGCTCGAAGACTGACCCAACTCGATCTGCCCAATCTAGCGCGTGGTACGCTTTGCCAAGTTCCTGGGACATATGTAGTCACAGGGGCGACCGGCGGCTTGGGTTCAGCGGTGATTGGTTGGCTCACAGAGGAACAGGGCGTCCCGCCGGATCGTATCGTCGCAGTCTCCCGCAGGGGCGGGGCCGATCAAACTTCGAAGGTGCGCGACGTCCCGCTCGGCCTCGACAGACATCTCAATCTCCGGGCCGTGCTTCGCACTGGCGAACGGCTAGCGGGGATTTTCCATCTCGCGGCAACGCTTGATGATGGCCTTTTCATGCATCAAACGCCAGAGCGAGTACACGCCGTAATGGCACCAAAGCGAGCACTCAGCGATCTGATCTCAATGAGCCGGGAATTTGGAACGCCTTGGGTTGTTGCTTTTTCGTCAATCTCATCGCTGCTCGGCACACCTGGACAATCCAGCTATGCTGCAGCGAATGCCTATATGGATGCCGTCGCTTCTTGGGAGACGCTTGTCAGCGGACCTGCCGTCGCCTCCATTCACTGGGGAAGTTGGGCGGATGTCGGGATGTCGGCACGCAGCCTGAAAGCCCTGCAAACAGCCCGCAGCTCCGGCGAATATCCACTGGTACCTGAGCGAGCCCTGCAAGGGTTAGGAAAGATCATTGGCCTTCTCCTGGCCGGTGAGGCGAACGGTGGACGCTTCGCCATCTGCGATATTGACTGGTCACACTCACCATGGCGAAATCTGCCTATAGTCTCGGCGCTTTCGCCAAAGATGCCCACCACCTTAACCGCTACCTATGCAAAGGCCGAAGCACGTGCCGCTCCCACCATTCCAGAGGGCGGTACCGCGCATCCGGTGCGGACCTTTCTCGATGCCTATGTGCACCGGTGGGACGAGACGCGGAACCTGCAGGCACTTGGGCTAGATCTCGCTTGATTTCGCCCGAATGCGGGGAGATTTTTCCAAGACGTTTGGAAAAGAGGTGCCGTTGACGCTAATTGCGCGGCCCAATCAAACACTTGGGGACCTCTATAAAACTTTATGTTCAATTTAGCCGGAAGATCGCCGCATGAGCCAGCAAATTCACTTTAGATTGCCTCTTCCCTTTCCGCCACCGTTGATGCAGACGGGAAAGAAGTGTGCCGAAGAGGATAACGCGCGACTAGCCCACATTGACGAGCTTTTGTCCACCGCGTCGGATCCCAGCAATGGCGGCTTCTTGCTCGCCGAGGAGAGCTACTGCGCGATCCGAAGACTAGAGGCCAAGGCATCTAAGCGCTTCCGCAATGCGTGCGATGCACATAAACAGGCAGTTGAACGCCACATCGCTCCGACGTTGCTCACAATCGCCGAAGGTCGACAACCAACTACGGAGGCAATTGCTGCCCTGATCCGCATAGTTGCAGTCGATCCGATCCGCTCAGCATTTAGGGGTAGGCACGCCGGGATCGATCCCTCCGCAGAAACTCACGCGGGGATTGAAAGCTTGCGACGTGTCTGGCCCAATTTCCGGGCTTGGTGGGCGACGCATTTCGAGATATTCGACCCAGTGCAGTTTCCGATTGTGGACCTTTGGCAATTCTTCTTGCCCCTTGCCCAATGGATCATCAGCGAACGCGCGACAGTGCGCCCGTATGGGATGTTCATGGTGGCGTTTAATGGCAGTCCAGGTGCCGGGAAAACCGTCACGACGGGCGTATTGACAGTTCTGCTAAATTCCTTGCTGGATCCAACTGTGGATGGACGCGCTGTAGCGCGAAGCGGCGACGACTGGTATCTATCCAAGGCTGATCGTGAACCGCTACGTGCCTGTGGTTTTGATCCAGGGCGTCCGGGCCTTTCGAACCGGGCTCCGCCCGGTACGCAGGACCTCGGCCGTCTTAGGCGAAACATCGCTGAACTTGATGCGAGTACACCAGAAAGCCGTATATATCTGGCCAATTTTGACAAGCAAAGCGATGATATACCGCTCGGCAACGCCGCAACGGTTACAATAGACGGTAAAGTTGCAGTGTTTCTTTTCGATCTTTGGTTCGCAGGGGCCGGGACGACCTCAGACCCGTCAGCACAAGATAGCTTGTTGAGACAAAATATCGCCGCAGAGCTATACAACTGGAAGCCGATTTTTGATCGCATCGATGCACTCTTTGCATTCAACTGGCCGTCCTTCGACAGTATGGTTGAGGAACGCGAAACTCAGGAGCAGCTAATCGAACTAAAACGCGGGAAGCGTGGAATGAGTGCGGAAGATATCGTGTGTTTCATGGACTATATGATTAACAAGTGTTGGGATTGGGACAACCTTTCACCATTGCCCGACAGCAGCCGAATCACCTTTCGCCTCTGGCGCGACAGCAATCATCGCATCATCGCAATCGAAAAAGGAGGGCTAGCATGGACCAACAAAACGACGTCGACAGCCAAATATCCACACAAACCTTCTCATTGAGCGATATTGTGGATCAGTTCCGGAACGTGGTGAAAATATACGAAAAAAAACCGAATTATGTGTTCGACACAGTGATCGTGGGCGGAGGAATTGCGGGCGCGGGTGTACTGCGTGATCTTAGCTCACGCGGCAATGCATCTGCTCTGCTTTGCGAGCGCAGCACATTTGGTTCGAGCACGTCGAGCAAGTCCGGTAAGGCAATTCACCCTGGCATCCGCTATCTTAGGATGGCATTTCATCGGATGATGCTTGCTTTCAAATTACGCAAAGATGCCACTATCAAGCAAAGTACGATGGAGAACCTTCGCTCCGCTTGGTTGGACTTGAGACTTGTCTGGCACGGCACGCGAGAACGTATGGTGCTTGTCAATACCTCAACTGGAACAGTGGATGTTCATCCTAACCTCGTTTTCGTTTACGACAACAGCCCCGAGAAGAAGTGGCCAGTTTTTTTCGGAATTCTCGTCTACGAGCTTTTCACAACACTTTGGTCCTTCTCTCATCTTAAGCGTCGCTATGGAAAGGTTGCGATCTATTCCAAGGTGGAAAAACTACAAAAGCGTCTACCGTTCCTCAGCTCGACGGGGCTTGAGGGAGCGATTCAATATTGGGACGGGAAGACAAGCAATGACCAGACGCTCGTAATCAAGGCGCTGCGCGACGCAGTACACCGAGCGGGGGAAAAGCATCCGATTTACGCTCTTTGTCGTGTCGAGTTAGTCGATTACGAGTGGCACGGCGATGATGGCTGCTTTCATGTCCATCTACGCCAATTTTTCGATGTAGACGACTTGCCGAAGGAAGTCATGGTCAAGGCTCACACACTGACAAATGCTTCGGGCCCTTGGATTGATCATGTCCGCAACCGCACATCTTGCCCAGATCAGCGGACTACCGTTATCTATTCCCGCGGCACACACGTTGAGGTTACTAACAAATTCATTCATCAACAACTGTCAGAGCATCCCGAATACCGAGTTGGACTCGTTCCACTCAATGCGGAGCGGCAACATTACCTCAGGCCATTCTTCCAAAATGGTATTTGGTACATTCAATGCACAACCACAGATAGACATCACTCCGACCCAGATAAGATACTTCCGGAACGAGATGAAATCGAGGAGTTGATGAGTTCCTACAACCATCTTGTCGAAGACGAGTGGAAGATCTCGGAAGCTGATATCTTCAACGTCTTCGTCGGAGCCCGACCTTTACCCTACAATAATCCCAACGAGATCTCGGTTCAGAACATTTCGCGAATGTTTAGGGTCAATGAAACTAGGCAGGGAGATGGTGCAATCTTTGATCTGATCAATGTGAAACTGACCGAATACCGCTGGGCGGGCCAGGACGTAGGAAGGATGATCAAACGCAATCTACAAAAGCGCGGGATCAAGATACTAGGCGCCTCAACAACGCGGAAAACCGCTTTTACACCAGTCCCCGGTGAGTCCAGATTTGCCATCAATTCACCACAACATCCTGTTGGCGATATGAGGTATCTTAAGGAAAAGATCGCGCATTACGCAAAATTTCAGGCGCTCAACTGCTACACCGATTACATGATGAATTTCGGCGGCTTACGAGATGCTGTGGGATTTGATGAAGGAGGGAAGTGCGATGTCAACTGGAACATCGCCCATTTCAACCTCGACACAATGTCAAAATTGCTCGGCTGGCCAGACGCACGTAGGCAACAGGAATGGGGCCGCTTCACAAACATGTATAGAGACTTATTCGCACCGATCCAAAACCGGATACATGGGTCGGGCATTACACAAAAACAACCTGAAGCTTATATTATCTGAAGCACCGTTCTTAGAATTCGGCCGTGATAACACGATTGCAATCTGTGGCGTCAGGGTATTTTCTTGGTGCTACAACGTCTAAGTAGGAAATCTGAAATCCCAAGAAAGCGGCAGTTTTGCTGTCTTTCCGGGCGTCATGAAGATTACCTAAAGTTGCGAATATAGACAAAACCCGTAAAATCAAAAGCTGTAGATTATGCGGCGCAATTAAGTTGCTCGCTGGTTGTAAATGTAACCGAAATGGAGGATGCGCAGTGAAAGTGGCTGAGATCAAATTTGCGAACTATTTCTTTATCGTGAAAAACATTGAGCGGTTCCGTGTGCCCGTTCACGGTCGGCCGTTTCTCGCCACTTCTGACCATCCATTGGTTCCAAAGGATATTCCCGATATTGGTTCGCGGATTTTGACTGTTGCACCTATGGAAACGGATGGCTTCCTTGATGATCCTGATAATCTTGAGAAATGCCGTTGCATGATCGACGACCAGCTCGCCGTCAATAGAGGCGTGTTGCTCCGAAACTTCGCACTACGGGACAGAAGTGAATTCGAAGCATTTATTCGTGCGCTTGGATATGGGACCTTCAGTTACAAAGGCGGCATCGCCATACGCGAGCAGGAAAATCGCGTTTCGATGAACGCAAGCGACGAAGACTCGCGGATCACGCTCGCGCCGCACAATGAAATGGCTTATCTCGCCAACTATCCCAGAAAGATCTTCTTTTACTGCGATACGCAGGCCGAGCGGGGCGGTGAGGTTCCTATAAACGACATTCGTGAGACACTTCCCCTGATACCCTCTGACATTCGTGAGAAGTTTGAACGCCTTGGTGTGCGTTACTATCGCATGCTGCCGCGCAGATCCCAATCGGGGCAGACTGGCTGGACCGAAACGTTCGGAACCAGCGATTGCGTGGAGGTTGAGGCGTATATGCGCCAGAATGGTTATGACTTTGAATGGATTGATGACGATCGCCTAAAATACTCCTATCAGCGGCCCGCTATTCTGCGGCATCCCGAGACCGGCGAACAACTTTGGTTCAATCAAATCACTGAGCTGAACAGCTCTTACTGGCGGAATCACCCGCAGTTCGCGGGTGACTTGCCGGAAGATGCCTATCCGGCGACAACAAGCTACGGTGACGGTAGCCCAATAGATCCAGACACGATTGGTCTTCTCCGGGCAGCATTATGGCGCAGCTCTTATGCCGTTCGGATGCAGCCGCAGGATCTTCTGGTTCTTGACAACCAGATTATGCAACACGGCCGTTTTGCCTACGAAGGTGCGCGCCGTCACTATGTCAGTATGGCAGCTTGACATGGAAGAGGCTGTATCCTCTTTAGTTCAGTGTGGCCAGGCGCGGTTGACGAAGCCTACATTGAAGCCGGCTCGACCTTATTTTTCGTCAGGACCTTGTCCCAAGCGACCCGGTTGGGACGCCACGCTGCTTCGTGACGCGTATGTTGGGCGCTCGCATCGGACGATGGAGGGGCAGACCCGGCTGAAGCAGGTAATTGAC
>NZ_CP050308.1:2565000-2650000 GCF_014189535.1 Rhizobium lusitanum
TGCGCGTGTTGTTTGTAGTCCTTTGGACTGCATCTCGACGGCGACTGGATTACCGTTGCCTGACCGCGCGGTATCGGATCCAATCTCGAGAAGCTGGTCTTAAGACAGACTGCAAGCGAGCTGCTCGGCGTAGCTCCAATATCTCGCATAAGCCTTTCCTTAAATCCGTTGGATTTAAGGGGTTATGCGTAAAGCAGATCTGTCGAACACGTCGATGGCATTGTTGAGTGGACTGGGTTGTAAAAGGTAACCCGGTCTGTTGCTGTTTCTATTGAAACATCAACTAGATGATGAGCATCGGCAATGAGAACGATTAAGTGTTATAAGGGCATTTAGTGGATGCCTAGGCATGCACAGGCGATGAAGGACGTGATACGCTGCGAAAAGCCGTGGGGAGCTGCGAATAAGCTTTGATCCATGGATCTCCGAATGGGGAAACCCACCTTAAATACCTAGAAAATCTGAATTGTTGACTGACCAGTCAACCATCCTAGTCTCCTGCTTAACTCTTCTGGGTTGGCGAGGGAAAAGGATCGAAGCCCGTTGGGCTTCGCAAGGCCAAGGGCCGTCACCGCTTATGCGGTGTAGGTTCAACGCTTTGGTGGCTGGTGAAACACTTCAGGTTTCTAGGTATTATCATAAGGTATCTACACCTGAATAAAATAGGGTGTAAGAAGCGAACGCAGGGAACTGAAACATCTAAGTACCTGCAGGAAAGGACATCAACCGAGACTCCGCAAGTAGTGGCGAGCGAACGCGGACCAGGCCAGTGGCAATAAGTGTTAAAGTGGAAGAACCTGGAAAGGTTTGCCGTAGAGGGTGATAGCCCCGTACGCGTAAATACACTTATTGTCCTAGAGTAGGGCGGGACACGTGAAATCCTGTCTGAACATGGGGCGACCACGCTCCAAGCCTAAGTACTCGTGCATGACCGATAGCGAACCAGTACCGTGAGGGAAAGGTGAAAAGCACCCCGACAAGGGGAGTGAAATAGAACCTGAAACTGGATGCCTACAAACAGTCGGAGCCCGCAAGGGTGACGGCGTACCTTTTGTATAATGGGTCAACGACTTAGTGTAACAAGCAAGCTTAAGCCGGTAGGTGTAGGCGAAGCGAAAGCGAGTCTGAATAGGGCGATTTAGTTTGTTGCATTAGACCCGAAACCGAGTGATCTAGCCATGAGCAGGTTGAAGGTTGGGTAACACCAACTGGAGGACCGAACCCGCATCTGTTGCAATAGATTGGGATGACTTGTGGCTAGGGGTGAAAGGCCAATCAAACTCGGAAATAGCTGGTTCTCCGCGAAATCTATTTAGGTAGAGCGTCTGACGAATACCCCCGGGGGTAGAGCACTGGATGGGCTATGGGGACTCACCGTCTTACTGATCCTAACCAAACTCCGAATACCGGGGAGTACTATCAGGCAGACACACGGCGGGTGCTAACGTCCGTCGTGAAAAGGGCAACAACCCTAACCTCCAGCTAAGGTCCCCAAGTCATGGCTAAGTGGGAAAGGATGTGAGGATCCCAAAACAACCAGGATGTTGGCTTAGAAGCAGCCATCATTTAAAGAAAGCGTAACAGCTCACTGGTCTAGTCAAGGGTCTTTGCGCCGAAAATGTAACGGGGCTAAAGCCATGCACCGAAGCTGAGGATTTGCGAGCAATCGCAAGTGGTAGCGGAGCGTTCCGTAAGCCTGTGAAGGGGTACCTGTGAGGGGCCCTGGAGGTATCGGAAGTGCGAATGTTGACATGAGTAACGATAAAGAGGGTGAGAGACCCTCTCGCCGAAAGACCAAGGGTTCCTGCTTAAAGTTAATCTGAGCAGGGTTAGCCGGCCCCTAAGACGAGGCGGACACGCGTAGTCGATGGGAACCACGTTAATATTCGTGGGCCTGGTGGTAGTGACGGATTGCTTAACTTGTACACACTTATTGGATTGTGTGTGCGGGGACGCGGTTCCAGGAAATAGCTCCACCGTATAGACCGTACCCGAAACCGACACAGGTGGTCAGGTAGAGTATACCAAGGCGCTTGAGAGAACTATGTTGAAGGAACTCGGCAAATTGCACGCGTAACTTCGGAAGAAGCGTGACCCTTATATACGCAAGTATGTGAGGGTGGCACAGACCAGGGGGTAGCGACTGTTTACCAAAAACACAGGGCTCTGCGAAGTCGCAAGACGACGTATAGGGTCTGACGCCTGCCCGGTGCTGGAAGGTTAAAAGGAGGGGTGCAAGCTCTGAATTGAAGCCCCAGTAAACGGCGGCCGTAACTATAACGGTCCTAAGGTAGCGAAATTCCTTGTCGGGTAAGTTCCGACCTGCACGAATGGCGTAACGACTTCCCCGCTGTCTCCAACATAGACTCAGTGAAATTGAATTCCCCGTGAAGATGCGGGGTTCCTGCGGTCAGACGGAAAGACCCCGTGCACCTTTACTATAGCTTTACACTGGCATTCGTGTCGGCATGTGTAGGATAGGTGGTAGGCTTTGAAGCAGGGACGCCAGTTCTTGTGGAGCCATCCTTGAAATACCACCCTTATCGTCATGGATGTCTAACCGCGGTCCGTTATCCGGATCCGGGACAGTGTATGGTGGGTAGTTTGACTGGGGCGGTCGCCTCCGAAAGAGTAACGGAGGCGCGCGATGGTGGGCTCAGACCGGTCGGAAATCGGTCGTCGAGTGCAATGGCATAAGCCCGCCTGACTGCGAGACTGACAAGTCGA
Source organism: Rhizobium lusitanum (assembly GCF_014189535.1). Taxonomy (NCBI): domain Bacteria; kingdom Pseudomonadati; phylum Pseudomonadota; class Alphaproteobacteria; order Hyphomicrobiales; family Rhizobiaceae; genus Martinezella; species Martinezella lusitana. The sequence continues at coordinate 2,567,728 of NZ_CP050308.1, forward strand.
GCAGAGACGAAAGTCGGTCATAGTGATCCGGTGGTCCCGCGTGGAAGGGCCATCGCTCAACGGATAAAAGGTACGCCGGGGATAACAGGCTGATGACCCCCAAGAGTCCATATCGACGGGGTTGTTTGGCACCTCGATGTCGGCTCATCGCATCCTGGGGCTGGAGCAGGTCCCAAGGGTTTGGCTGTTCGCCAATTAAAGCGGTACGTGAGCTGGGTTCAGAACGTCGTGAGACAGTTCGGTCCCTATCTGCCGTGGGTGTAGGAATATTGACAGGATCTGTCCCTAGTACGAGAGGACCGGGATGGACATATCTCTGGTGGACCTGTTGTCCTGCCAAGGGCATAGCAGGGTAGCTACATATGGAATGGATAACCGCTGAAGGCATCTAAGCGGGAAACCAACCTGAAAACGAGTGTTCCCTATCAGAGCCGTGGTAGACTACCACGTTGATAGGCCGGGTGTGGAAGTGCGGCAACGCATGAAGCTTACCGGTACTAATAGCTCGATTGGCTTGATTGTTCTCATTGCCGCTGTTCATCTCACGGACGAATGCAACGCATTCGTCCGCAATGAACGCCAAAGACGTGTTTAAAAATACAGGCGAAAGCCTGCCAGCTTCTCAATTAAAGTTGCGCTTTGCCGACCTGGTGGTTATGGCGGGGTGGCCGCACCCGTTCCCTTTCCGAACACGGCCGTGAAACGCCCCTGCGCCCATGGTACTTCGTCTTAAGACGCGGGAGAGTAGGTCGCTGCCAGGTCTGCAAAACGCAACTTCAAATCTTCTCATCACCAAGCGGCAAAAGCCGTGTTACAATAGGCCGCTACAAAGCGGCCTTTGTGCTTTCCAAAGGACCGTCACGGTTCTGAAATATCAGGTGGGTTGACCCTGAAAAGGTGCCCGCCTAACACGAGACAAATCCTTTGGATTTGCTCGGATGACGCAAGTTGGTAAACCAACTTGCTCAAGCTTCGACGAACCCTTCGGGTTCGCTTTGGTGACGCGGGGTGGAGCAGCCCGGTAGCTCGTCAGGCTCATAACCTGAAGGCCGCAGGTTCAAATCCTGCCCCCGCAACCAAATCTTTCCCCTCCAAGACCACTATCGCTCGCGCGAAAACTGAAGCCCAATAAAAAGCCCGCCTCCCGCGGGATGCTTGCGTTTTTAAGCCCCTAGATACCCCAAGGCCAGCTAGACCAAAAGCCGTTCGGGCGTGATCTGCATGCCGCCCGTGGGCGGTCACCTAAAGGCAAAGCTATCGGCAAAAGCGCCGGGGCCAATCCATGAATGCCGATCATGACCTTATGTCGATTTCCCCACTTAATCCTTTGCGCGCAGGCCTGCTATACGATCAGCATGGTTGATTGCAAGGTAAGTGGCCCCGATCACATCAGCGCCGAATGCCTCCGCCGACCTGATAGTGCAATGAGACGATGCGTCTCCTGAGGAAACGAAATGTCTGGTAAAACCTTGGCAGGCGGCGACGTCGATGTCGCCTTTATCGGCGCGGGAGCCGCAGGCGTCGGCGCGGCGCGGCGGCTGCAGTCGCTACGACCCGATCTGTCGCTTCTGCTGCTCGAAGCCTCCGAGCGCATCGGCGGTCGAGCCCAGACTGTCAATCCGGCCGAACTCGGCGGCTTTGCGCTCGACCTCGGGTGCGGCTGGCTGCATGGCGCAAGAACGAATGCCTGGACGGGGATCGCCGAGGAGATTGGGCTGACGGTCGACCGCACGCCGGCGCCCTGGAGCGAAGGCGGCCTGCAATTGCAGAGGGATGAACGCGACGCCAAAGCGGCGCGGATCGCGGCCAACGAATTCCTCGAGAGGGTCCATGCCTATGACGGAGAGGAGGATGCGGCTCTGTCGGCGCTACTTGCGGCCGGCAATCCCTGGAATGCTTATATCCACGCGCTAGGCGGCTTCATCACCGGGGCTGAGTTACACCGGTCCTCGGCCATCGATCAGAGCCGTTACGATCCAGGTTCGGGTCCGGATTGGCGGGTGCGGCAAGGTTACGGAGCGCTGGTTGCGACATATGCGGCACCGATTCCGGTTCATACCGGAGCGGAAGTCCGCCGTATCGACCACAGTGCGGCAGATCATATTGTTCTATCGACCGCGAAGGGCGACCTGAGGGCGAAAGCCGTTATCATCACCGTCTCCACGAACATTCTCGCGGCCGAAAGGATTGCTTTCTGGCCACCGCTTCCCGATAAGATCGAGGCCGCGGCACAGCTGCCACTAGGCTTGGCGAACAAGCTTTTTCTGCAGTTGCGGACACCGGAGGCCCTTCCGGTCGATGCGCATATTCTCGGCTCCTATCATAGCGACCGAACCGGATCCTATCAGCTGAAGCCTTTCGGCGCTCCCGTCATCGAAGCCTATTTTGCAGGTGATCTTGCCCTTGATCTTGAGCGGGCAGGCATGGGGGCGGCATTCGATTTTTCGGTGGAACAGCTGAAGCGCTTCTTCGGTTCGGACGTTGAAGGCATGCTGTCGCCGGCGGTCATGTCTGCCTGGGCCAGCGAGCCTTTTATCGGTGGATCCTATTCCTATGCGGCGCCCGGCGCCTCCGACTTGCGGCAGGTTCTTGCCGCGCCCCACGATCAGCGTCTCTTCTTTGCCGGCGAAGCCTGTTCGGCAACGCGCTATTCCACGGCCCATGGCGCCTACGAAACCGGTGCCCTTGCGGCGGAGGCCATTGCGAAGACGCGCGCTTGAACGCGTCAGTAAAAATGCAGCCTCAAAATATTGTGTTTTCGTTCCACAGAAATGCTTTTCGGGTGGGCGGTTGCCGGTCGTTCGGATCATATTGGTATCGTCAGTGGCGTGGTCGAATCGCCGCTATCGGGTTGAAGACGGCAACAGCGTCGCCCCCAGCCCTTCATTCCGGTTTCGGCAGGAGGACATTGGCATGGCAAAAACAGTGCGCGAGGCGCGGAAAGATTGTTTTTATCGGCTCATGGACTCGCCAGTCGGCCAGCTGAAGCTTGTCGCCAGCCATAAGGGGCTTGCGGCGATCCTCTGGGATAGTGACCGGCCGGGCCGCGTACCCCTGACCATCCTTGCGGAGGATGAGAGCCATCCGGTCCTGGTCGAAACGGAGCGGCAGCTGCGGCAATATTTTGCCGGGGAACGACGGGTCTTCGATCTTCCGCTCGATTTCTCAGGTACGGAGTTCCAGAAGAAAGTCTGGCAGGCGCTGCTCACCATTCCCTTCGGCGAGACGCGCTCCTACACGCAGATTGCCGAACAAATCGATGCGCCCAAGGCGATACGGGCGGTCGGCGCCGCCAATGGCCGGAACCCGATCTCCATTATTGCGCCTTGCCATCGTGTCATTGGGGCGGCGGGGGATTTGCGAGGGTTTGCCGGGGGTCTCGAGCGGAAGACCTATCTTCTCGGCTTCGAAGGCTCCGAAACCAAGGCGTTCGATTTCGCGGCGTGACCCGACGAGGCGATAACAACAAAATGGCCCGCTCCTTGGAGGAGCGGGCCATTTTTGTTTCACCATAAGAGTGGCAATCGGCTCGGTTTCCCAGGCCGATCGTCGGCCGATATCAGCCTTCGAGCCACTTCACCTGATCCGGCGTCAACTTGATGTCGAGAGCCGAGAGGCTGTCTTCCAGTTCGGCGATCGTACGCGGGCCGATCAGTGGGATGACCGGGAAGGGCTGGGCGACGACATAGGCGAGTGCGATATGGATCGGGTTGCGGCCGAGCTTTTGCGCCAGTTCGATCGCGCGGTCGCGGCGGCCGAAATTGCGGTCGGAATACCAGACGCGCACCAGTTCCTCGTCGCTCTGCTTGTCGCGGCCGGCGCGGTCGGTGAAGAAGCCGCGGCCCTGGCTCGACCAGGCGAAGTTCGGGATCTGCTTGGCATTGAGCCAGCTCTTCCACTCGTCATCGGAGGCGGCGACACATCCGGCCCAGATCGGGTCGAGCATTTCCGCCAGCGAGAAGTTGTTGGAAAGGGCTGATGGTGCCGCCTTGCCATTCTTCTCGGCATAGGCGATCGCCTCGTCGAAGCGGGCGCGGGTCCAGTTGGAGCCGCCAAAGATGCCGCGAATGCGGCCAGCCTTGACCTCGGCATCCATGGCATCGACGAATTCGCCGACCGGAATGGCGGTGTTGTCGCGATGCATGAAGTAGATGTCGACATAGTCGGTCTTCAGCCGGTTGAGCGACTGGTCGAGCTGCTTGGCGATCATATCCGGGTAGCAGAGCGGCGAATGTGCGCCCTTGCCGATCAGCACGATCTCCTCGCGCGGAACCTTCCGGCTGGTGTGCCAATCGCCGAAGATGCTCTCGGTCTTGCCGCCGCCATAGACATAGGCCGTGTCGAAGGCATTGCCGCCGGCCTCGTAGAAGGCGTCGAGCGTCAGCGATGCCGCGGCGAAGTTCGGGAAGAATTCGAAGCCGAGCGTGACGATCGAGGCCGGCTTGGCGATGCCGGGGATGGAGCGCTTCGGAACGCTGTTGCCCTTGGTGACGGGCGCGCCGGCGATGTTCGTCGTCCGCCGCGTTGCCTTTTCAACCTCATATTCGAGACCGATGGAGGCGCGCCATTGGTCGAGAACGCGCAGGTTGCCGATCGAATCGGCCCAGCCGATACCCGGATAGGCGAATTCCTTGGCTCCAGCCCGGATGGCGTCACCGGCAGCGTCGACTTCGAAGGAATAGAGCCAGCGGTCTTCCTTGACCTCGATGACTTGCGTCTCGCCACCCTTGATGAGCTCGATCTTGCCGACGCCACCCCTGTGACCGGAGGCGAACCAGAAATCCTTGACCTCGATGCGGCCTTCGGAGCCGATGATGCGCAGCGTATTGTCCTGGTTCGCCATGATCGAGCAGGAGACTTCGGCGATGATGTTGTTCGGGAACTTCAGCACGGCGGACGCCCATTCGTCGACGCCGGTCTGGCCGAGATGAGCGACGCCGGAGACCTTGTCAGGATCGAGGAACGGCTTACCCTCGGCCGCACCGGCAATCAGCCGGGCCATCGACACCGGATAGCCGCCGACATCGAGAATGCCGCCGCCAGCGGTTTCGGCGGCGAACAGCCGGTGCTCCGGCTTGACGCTGCCCATGTTGAAGCCGAAGGACGAGCGGATGATGCGGATGTCACCGATCACGCCACTTTTCACCAGTTCGATCAGCTTCGCCGTCTGCGGATGCACGCGGTACATGAAGGCTTCGCCGGCGAAGACGCCGGCCTTCCTGGCTTCGTAATAGATTGCCTCGGCATCATAGGCCGATAGAGCGATCGGCTTTTCAACGAGGACATGCTTGCCGGCGCGAATCGCCTTGATGGCCCATTCGGCATGGCCGGTATGAGGCGTGGCGATGTAGACGGCGTCAACGTCTTTGTCGCTGAGCAGCGCTTCATAGCCATTGACGATGCGTGCGCCAGGGAAATTGTCGCCGAGGCCCGGCTTGTCGGGGTTGCGGCTGGCGATGGCCACGAGCTTTCCGCCGCGCGAATGTGCAACGCCGTCGGCAAATGTTTTGGCGATCGTGCCAGGACCGATGATTCCCCAGCGGATGGGTGCATCTGTACTCATGAAACTAATCCTTTCCTCAATCTTCATGCTGTCTTGGGAGGGGCTGGAATGGGCGCCTATCGCAATCGATTGCCGGCGCTGTCGAACAGGAATGTCTTGGCTGCGGAGAGGGCGACGGTCAGCGTGTCCCGATTGCTGGCATTGCGGGACTCCTCACGCTCGATCACGATCTGCTCGCCGTCGGCGACATTGGCGTAGATGTAGCTGGTATTGCCGAGATGCTCGGCAACATCGACGTCGACGGTCATGTCGACATCGCCGCGACCGGCCTCGAGGAAGTGTTCGGGACGAACGCCGAGCGTCACCTGCTCGCCGATTTCGACTCCGGCGGTTGTGTTCGGCAGCGACAGGCGGACGTTGCGCTGGTTGCGCAGGACCACCGCGACGCGGCCCGGCTGATTGTCGACGACCTCGGCAAGCAGGAAATTCATCTTCGGTGAGCCGACGAAGCCGGCGACGAACTGGTTGACGGGATCGTCGTAGAGATCGAGCGGCGCGCCGATCTGTTCGATGTTACCACCGCGCAGCACGACGATCTTGTCGGCGAGCGTCATCGCCTCCGTCTGGTCGTGCGTCACGTAGATCATGGTGGTGCCGAGCTTCTTGTGGAGGCGCGAGATTTCGACGCGCATCTGCACGCGCAGTTCGGCGTCGAGGTTGGAAAGCGGCTCATCGAACAGGAAGATCTCCGGTTCGCGCACGATGGCGCGGCCGATGGCGACACGCTGGCGCTGGCCGCCCGAGAGCTGCTTCGGCCGGCGCTGCATCAGCTCGGTGATCTGCAGGATCTCGGAGGCGTGCTTGACGCGACGGTCGGTATCCGCCTTGGGGTTGCCGTTCATGCGCAGACCGAAATTCAGGTTCTGCTCGACGGTGAGGTGCGGATAGAGCGCATAGGACTGGAAGACCATGGCGATGCCGCGATCGGCCGGCTCGACATCATTGACGACGCGGCCGCCAATGCTGAGCTCGCCGCTGGTAATATCCTCCAGTCCGGCGATCATGCGCAACAGCGTGGACTTGCCGCATCCGGAAGGTCCGACGAAGACGACGAATTCGCCGTCCTTCACCTCGAGATTGGCGCCGTGGATGATTTCCAGAGAACCGTAGCGTTTGACGACATTGGTAAGGGACAGTTCTGCCATACGGGATCTCCCGGAATTACTTGATTGCGCCAGCGGCGATGCCGGCGATGAAATGACGTTGCAGGAGAACGAAGATGACGAGGATCGGCGCTGTCAGCATAACCGCCCCGGCCATGATGCCGCCCCAGGAGACCTTCGTGAGGCCGATCAGTGTTCCCAATGCCACCGGCGCCGTCATCATGCCCGGTCGGGAGTTGATCAGCAGCGGCCAGAGGTAGTTATTCCAGGATGCCAGGAACAGGATGATGGCGAGCGCGGCCATGGTCGGCCTTGCGAGCGGCAGGGCGATGCGCAGGAAGATCTGCCATTCCTTGACGCCCTCGACGCGGGCGGCGTCGAAAAGCTCGGCCGGCATCATCGAAAAGGCCTGGCGCATGAAAAGCACGCCGAGCGAGTTGAACAACGGCGGCACGATCAGCGCGACCCAGGTGTTCGCCAGCCCGAAGTCGCGCGCCACCATGATGAACTGCGGAATAACCACGACCGAATAGGGCAGCGTGATCGTTCCGAGGATGATGGCGATGACGAGGGACTGGCCGCGGAAGCGATAGCGGGCCAGCGCCCATCCGGCCATGGACGTCAGGAAAACCGACAGCACGGTATAGATGATCGCGACGCCGATCGAGATCGTCAGCGCACCAAGAAAGTTGGTATCGGCCTGCAGGTTGCGGACATTGGCAAAGAAGCTCGTCGACGGCGTCAGGATGATGGATGAGCTGAAGATGCCCTCGTCGGGCATGGTCGAGAAGATGAACATCATCCACAGCGGAAACAGCCAGATAAGGGCGAGCGGCGTCAGCAGCGCGTGCAGGGCGACCGTGCGCATCAGATTGGATCTGGATTTGCTTTTCATTTCGGTTCGCGCCCCACCCAGAGATTAAGAAGAGAGATAACCACGGCGAGCGCCGCCATCGTATAGGCGATTGCGGAGGCGTAGCCGAAGTTGAGCGACGTGAAGCCCTGTCGATAGAGCAGGATGCCGAGCGTTTCCGTTGCGCCGCCGGGACCACCACGATTTGTGATCAGGAAGGGCTCGGTGAAGAGCTGCATCGTTCCGATGACCGACAACACCACGCAGAAGAGGATGATCGGCTTCAACAGCGGCAGGGTGATGTGGAAGAATTGCTTGACCCGGCTGACACGGTCGAGCGTGGCGGCCTCATAGACATCCTCGGGGATTGATTGCAGCCCGGACAGTATGATGATGGCATTGTAGCCGGCCCAGCGCCAGGTGACGGCGATGATGATCAGCAGCATGGCGGCATGCGCTTCGGAAAACCACGAGATCGAGGCAATGCCGACGCCGTTCAACAGCTTGTTGATGATGCCGAAATCCACGTTGAACATCAGCCGGAAGACAGCGGCATAGGCGACTTCGCCGACCACGACCGGCGCGAAAAAGGCAAAGCGGAAGAGGCCGCGCGCCTTCAACAGCGGCGAATTCAACAGCACCGCCATGACGGTGGCGAGCGAGATCATTACCGGAACCTGGATCACCAGGATGATCAGCGTATTGGTAAGCGCGTTGTAGAAGGCCGGGTCGCCGAACAGGCGTCCCCAATTGACCGAAGCGCTGAAGACCCAGGGATTGACGCGTGTGTTCTGGAACGAAATCAGGAACGAATTGATGATCGGCCAGATCCAGAAGGTGGCGAACACCAGAAGATAGGGCGCAAGGAACGCGTAAGCGCTCCGGTTTCGCAGCCGCATGAAAGTCTTCTCCTTTTATACCCCATAAGATGGCACGCGAGGGCACATCCCCGCCGCCTCTCGGGCGGCGGGGATGCCGGGCGCGGCTTGGGAGGCGCGCCCGGCTGTGTCACTCACTTTGCGATCGGCAGTCCGGTCGCCGAGGCGATCTGCTGGGCAGCGTCGTCAAGTGCTGCCTTGCCGTTGGGATAACCGCCGGCGAGGTATTTCGTCTGCACGGCCCTGTAGATCGGGTCGGCATCACCCCAATATTGCGTACCGCGGCCCGGATTGATCTTCGGCAAGGTCGCGAGGATATCGGCCCAGACCTTCTGACCGCCCCAATAGGGCAGCGGCTCGTTGACGAATGGATCCTGGACTGCTGACAGTAGCGACGGCACCAGACCGAAGGACTTCAACATGGTGACCTGGCCCTCATTGGTGCTGAGCACGTAGTTGAGATATGTCCAGGCGGCTTCCTTGTTCTTGGAGCTGCTGGCGATCGCCAACGACGAACCACCGAGATTGGCCGCGTGCTGGCCATCGGCCGTCATACTCGGCATCAGATAGACGCCCCATTTGCCGGAGAGATCGGGCGAAGTGGAACGCAAGGTGCCTTCGTACCAGCCGCCATACATCTGCGTCGCAACTTTGTTCGCCGTGTTGGACTGGATCTTCTCATCCCAGTTGGCCGCCGTCAGCGTGCCAGCATCCTTCATCGCCTTGATCTTGTCGAGCGCTGCGACGCAGGCCGGCTGACTGATGCTGATGTTCTGGCCGTCGGTCGAGAAATAGCCACAACCCTGCTCGTTGGCGAGCATGCGGAACCATTCGCTGTCGCCGTTAAAGTCGGCTTGCGACATGACCACGCCAGGATTGGCGGCGGAAACTTTCTTGCCGGCGGCGATGAAATCGTCCCAGGTCTTGATCGTTGCCGGATCGATGCCGGCCTTTTCATAGAGATCGCGGCGGTAGAACATCGCGACCGGGCCGGAATCCCACGGCATGGCGTAAGCGGCATCGCCGACTTCCAGCTCCGTGCGCTTGAAATCCGGGAAAAGCTTCTTGATATCGGCGTTGTAGCCCAGCTTCGTCAGGTCGGTCATGCAGTCCGGATAGCGGTTCCAGAAAATCTCGGCCTTGTGGTTCTCGATCGACATGATGTCCGGCAGGCCGTCACCACCGGCGGCGCAGGCAGCCAGCATCTTGTCGAAGACCTGCGGGTTGCCGATGTCCTGCACATCGACCTTGATATCAGGGTATTTTTTGTTGAAGCCCTCAAGCGTGGATTTCAGCGCCGATGCGGCGACGTTCCAGCTCCAGACGGTAATGGTGGTTTGCTCGGCGAATGCGGAGCCAGAAGCAAGCATGGCGGCGAGCGTAGTCGCGCCAAGAAGTTTTAAACGCATTGAAAATCCTCCCTTTTCAATTGCCGTCCTCTAACGAACGCGCTTAAACTATCTGTCGGTACGCTTCTGTCTCCTAAAAAGGGAACATTGACTTGGCGAAAAGTAAGGTGGGTGATCGAGCGGTCTATCAGCCGGGTGCAAGTAGCATCGAAGGGCTGCCGACCACCCTGCAGATGTTTCATACCCATCCGCCCCTGATGGCGAAGCCGCATTGGCATGCGCAGGTCGAGATCAACTATATCATGCGCGGCACCGTGCATTACCGCATGAACGATCATGAAGTTCAGCTCCGTGCCGGAGATATCTGTCTGTTCTGGGGCGGGCAGCCGCATCAGATGGATGATTCGTCGGAGGATTCGATCTATGCCGGCGCGCATCTGCCGCTGGTGCATTTTTTCCGCATGCGCCTGCCGCTCGATATTTCCGGGCGGTTGATGCGGGGCCAGATCCTGGTGACCTCGGCGACTGATGCCGCCGACAACGAGAATTTCGCACGCTGGCATCGCTATGCCGTCTCCGGCGATCCGGCCAAGGCCGGCCATGCGGTCGCCGAACTCCTGCTGCGCCTCGAGCGCATCGCCTTCGAGCCCTATCTGATGTTGCCGGAAAAACGGGAACCTGCGATGGGCGGGCAGGTGCATCCGCAATCGTCTCGCAGCCTGGCGCGGATGTGCGATTTCATCGCCGGCAATTTCCTGCACGACATCGATACCGTCGATATCGCCAAGGCGGCGGACCTGCATCCGAAATATGCGATGAATCTCTTCAAGAAGTGCACCGGCATGACCCTTGGCAAATATGTGAACCTGTTGCGCCTGTCGCGTGCCCAGGCGATGTTGATGCGTGACGGCGCCAATGTGCTGCAGGTGGCGATGGACAGCGGCTTCGGCTCGATCAGCGCCTTCAACAAATCCTTCCGCCACATTGCCGGCATGACGCCCTCGGACTTCCGCCGCGACATGCGGGTCCTGACCTCGATGAACGTCGAGGCCATCAGACCCCCGATGCGGCGACCGGCCCCGCAATTCTAGCCGCAGGCCCCTTGCCGCCGCCATCGATCTGTCGCACTTCTCTAGATCTGTTTGGGGAGGAGATTTTCATGCGGCAATTTTCGGCGTGCATCGAATGGCTGTTTGCCCACGAGGGCGATGATTTCGCCGATCGCATCCGCCTGGCGCATCGGGCCGGCCTCGATGCGGTCGAGTTCTGGTGGTGGACGAACAAGGATGTGGATGCGATTGCATCGGCGGTGGCGGAAACGGGCATAGCCGTTGCCGGCCTTGTTGCCGAGCCGATGATCGCGCTGACGAATCCGGCTAACAAGGCAGCTTGGCTGGAGGGTTTGCGGGTATCCGTCGGGGTCGCGCAACGCCTTGGTGCTCCGGTTCTGATCGCGCAGGCGGGAGATGATCTGCCGGAATTTTCACGCGCCGAGCAGCGCACCGCCTTGGTCTCCGCCCTGCGCGCCGGTGCCGATATTCTGGAGGGCTCGGGCGTGCGTCTCGGCCTTGAGCCGCTGAACACGCTGGTCGACCACGCCGGCTATTATCTGTCCTCGACGGCGGAAGGCCTCGATATCGTCGACGAGGTCGGCCGGCCGGAAGTGGGCATCGTCTACGATATCTACCACTCAGCCGTGATGGGCGAGCGCACGGAAGAGGTCGTCGCCGGGCGCGTCGATCGTATCGTTCATGTCCATGTCGCCGATCATCCCGGCCGCAACGATCCGGGTACGGGCGAGATCGATCTGGCTGACCGGCTGAACTGGTTGTTCGCCCATGGTTATGAGGGCAGGGTGGGCCTCGAATACAGGCCGAAGACGGAAGATGCCGAAGCGATCAGGTCCGTCGTGAGCTTGCTATCGGCGTGATCGTCAGACCGGTTCGAGCATGCCGAAGACGGCCACCAGCGCGATGACGGCGATACCGAGGACGATCTCGGCGATGCTCCCGAGGCGGATGGCATTCAACGCGCGCGCCTGATCATGCCCGATGCGCGGCACCAGGACATAGCGATTGACGATCGCCAGCAGGCTCATGCTGGCGACAAGCGCGATCTTGAGGCCAAGCAGCGCTTGATAGGACGACGACCAGTCCGTCGGCAAATGTTTCAGGACCAGCATCGTATTGACAATGCCGGAGACGATGACCAGCACCACGGCGATGTGCCCGGCCGTCGAGAAGCGCCTTAGCGCCAGCAGCGCCTCAACCCGGTATTCGGATTGGCTCAGAAGCCGGAGAATGGGGATCAGCGGCACCAGAGCGCCCAGCCAGCCGCCGCCGGCCAGAACATGAAGGATATCGTTGGCGCGATGCGCAATCCTCAACCCGCCCTCATACATCGAGGCGTGTCCGGTCAGGACCAGTGCCGCAAGGCCGAGGCCGGAGCCGAGTGCGATGCCCTGGTAGCGCCAACGCCCCGGCAGCAGTAAGGCGATAAGGAGGATTAGGGCGGCCGCAGCCTGCGCTTGCCAGGCTCGCCCCACCGTCGTCTCGAACAAGACTGCGTGGAGCGTGCCGCCATCGATGGCGTCGCTCCAGCCGTCACCGATGCTGGCCACTGCAAGCGGCAGCGAGATGAGGGTGGCAAGGACCGCAACCAAAGCCGTGACGACGGATGCGCCGGCGAACATGTGCCAGACTTTATCGGCCAACGCTTTCGGCACCATAAGGCAGAGATAAGCAGAGGTGCCCCACAGAAGCATCAGCGATGCATCGTGAAGGAAGCGGCATGCCGCTAGCGCTGCGTCCGGGTCGATCAAGGCTTCACGGTGAAAGTGTAGCTGCCATTGGTCTTATGGCCATCGGTGGAAAGGACATGCCATTCGACAGTGTAGGCGCCTGCGTCAAGGGGTGCGGAAACGGGAACCGTTAGAGCTTTGCCGTTCCGTGTGAGCTCGGGATCGCCAAGCTTGACGGCCGCCTTGTCCGGGCCGGTCACTTTGACATCGGAGAATTTGAGGTTCAGGCTCTCCGTAAAGATCAGGTTCAGCTCACCGGGCGAGCTTTTGACTGTGCTCTTATCCGCGGGCGTGGCCAATCTCAGATGCGCATGCGCAAGGGCCTGCCCGGCAAGGCCAAGGGCGAGAAAGGCGGCAAGGCCCAGCCTGGTGATGGTCGTAGCGATGAAAAGTCCTCCTCTTGGCTTATCGAGCGCGATAGGATTGTGGGTGCCTCATGTCAACTTTTGCTATGCGAAAAGGCCACATTTGGGACGCTTTGCGGCAAGGTAACGTTTTCTTGACGGCTTCCAGCGAGGTAGAGAGCCGACGCAAGCGTTTATACCCATGACTCGGCACAGAATCGTCGTTTTTCGATTATTCTTGCAGATGTGGGATGGAGCGCTCGGGATGCTGACACTTCGATGAGAGAATTTCATGGTGGCAAATACGATACGCGAAAAAATGACGCGTGGCTTCGGCCAGCAGCGGCGTCGTGAGCGGCTCGAGGTCCTCGATATGCCCACCTATGTCATCGGCGACGTGCATGGACGCTACGATCTCCTGAGCGCGCTGGAGCGCAAGATTTTCAACGATGCCGCCACGCTACCCGGCCGCAAGCTGATCATCATGCTCGGCGATTATATCGATCGGGGCCCAGCCTCGGCGCAGGTCATCAGCCGGCTGATAGCGCCACCGCCGAATGGCTTCGACCGGATCTGCCTCACCGGCAATCACGAAATGGCGATGCTCGAGTATATCGACGGTGAAACATCCCTGGACGACTGGATCGCGCTCGGTGGTGACGCGACGCTGAAATCCTATGGTGCGGATATCCAGGCTTTGCGTCAGCAATATCCCCAGCAGAAAAAACTCGATACCTTCATCCGGACCTGGTTGCCCGACGACCATATCAATTTCCTTCGCGGCCTGCCGATCCTGCTCGATACGCCGGAGGTGCTGTTCGTCCATGCCGGCATCGATCCCGACCGGCCGATCGCGGAGCAGGCGGATGACGATCTCGTCTATATCCGCTCGCGCTTCTACGACAGCGCGCAGCCGCTGCCGAAACTGATCATTCACGGCCACACGCCGGTAAAGGAAGCCGAAGCGGATGGGCTTCGGCTCAATATCGACACGGGGGCCTTCCGCTCCGGAAAGCTGACGGCCGCCCGTCTTTGGCAGGGCCGTATTCGCATCACAACGACATAATTAGCCGGCTATGATGTAGTGTCTTGCCCGCAAGGCTCTCTAGAGATTGCCGATGCAGAGATACTTCATTTCGAGATAGTCGTCGGCGCCGTGGCGCGAGCCTTCGCGGCCGAGGCCGGATTGCTTGATGCCGCCGAAGGGCGCGGTTTCCGCCGACATCAGGCCGGTGTTGATGCCGACCATGCCGTATTCCAGCGCCTCGGCAACCCGCCAGACCTTCTTGAGGTCGCCGGCGAAGAAATAGGCGGCGAGGCCGAATTCGGTGTCGTTCGCCTGCGCGATCACGTCGTCCACCGTCTCGAAGCGAAAGAGCGGCGCCACCGGGCCGAAGGTCTCCTCGCGGGCGACCTTCATGGTCCGGTCGATGCCGGTCAGGATGGTCGGCGTGAAGAAGGTGCCGGGGCCCTCGATGCGCTTGCCGCCGGTCAGCACCTTCGCGCCCTTCGATACGGCATCGCGCACATGATCCTCGACCTTGGCAATGCCCTGCTCGTCGATCAGCGGGCCGATGGCGACGCCGGGCGCGAAGCCATCTCCGACCGCAAGCTCGGCCACCTTGGCGGCGAGCTTGGCTGCGAAGGCATCATAGACATTGGACTGGACATAGATACGGTTGGCGCAGACGCAGGTCTGGCCGGCATTGCGATACTTGGAGGCGATCGCGCCTTCGACGGCGGCGTCGAGATCGGCGTCGTCAAAGACGATGAACGGCGCATTGCCGCCAAGCTCCAGGCTGACTTTCTTGATCTGGTCCGAGCACTGGCGCATCAGGATGCGGCCGACCTCGGTCGAGCCGGTAAAGCTGATCTTGCGCACCTTGGCATTACTGCAGAGCTCGCGGCCGATCGCCGGGCCGTCGACGCCGACGATGACGTTGAACACGCCGGCAGGGATACCGGCCTGCTCGGCCAGCACCGCCAGCGCGATTGCCGATAGCGGCGTCTGTTCGGCGGGCTTGGAGACGACGGTGCAGCCGACGGCCAGCGCGGGCGCGACCTTGCGGGCGATCATCGCCGCCGGGAAGTTCCAGGGGGTGATCGTGCCGACGACACCGACCGGTTGCCGGATGACGAGCATGCGCTTGTCGTTGGATGGGGCGGGAATGGTTTCGCCATAGATGCGCTTGGCCTCTTCCGCGTACCATTCGACATAGGACGCGGCGTAAAGGATCTCGCCCTTGGCCTCGGGCAAGGGCTTGCCCATCTCCGCCGTCAGGATGGCGCCCAGCTCATCGGCATTGGCAACCATCAGGTCGAACCACTTGCGCAGGATAGCACTGCGTTCCTTGGCCGGGCGGGCGGCCCAGGCGGCTTGCGCGGCATAGGCCGCGTCGATTGCCGCCGTGGTCTCGGCAACGCCCATGTCGGGCAGGCTTGCCAGCACTTCGCCAGTTGCCGGATTGAGGACATCGAAGGTTTTCGTCGCGCCGCCTGCCGTCCAGACGCCATTGATATAGCCGGCGTCACGCAGGAAGGGCGAGGAGAAGGGGACATGCTTGGTCATTGCGGTCGTGAAAGACATGATATGCTCTCCAGAGAGGATATTGCTCGGCCATCGCGCCGGGCGTTCTGAGAATCGGTTTTGGCGCGGGCGTCGTTATTTGCCGGCGCTTGCTTTCAGCATCGAGGCCTCGAGAATGTCGAGCGCCTCGCTGAAAACGCCGTCCTGGATGGTGATCGGCGAGAGGAATCGGATGACATTGCCGTGGACGCCGCAGGTGAGCAGGATCAGGCCCTTGTCGAGGGCGATCAGCCGCACCCTGTTGGCAAAGTCCGCGCTTGGCAGCTTCGTCGTCACATCGTTGAACTCGATGGCGTTCATGAAGCCAGGGCCGCGAATGTCGACGATCTCCGGCACCTTGTCGCGCAGCGATTCCAGCCGTTGTTTCAGCCGCGAGCCGAGCTGGTTGGCGCGGTTGCAGAGGTCTTCATCGACGATGACGTCGAGCACGGCATGGGCGGCGGCGATGCCGATCGGATTGCCGCCATAGGTGCCGCCGAGGCCACCCGGTCCCGGCGCATCCATGATCTCGGCTCGGCCGGTGACGGCGGCCAGCGGGAAGCCGCCGGCAAGGCTCTTTGCCATCGTCATGAGATCGGGCGCGACCTCATGATGATCCATGGCAAACATCTTGCCGGTCCGGGCAAAGCCCGTCTGCACCTCATCGGCAATGAGAAGAATGCCGTGCTGGTCGCAAAGTTCCCGCAGTGCCTTCATGAAGGAGACAGGTGCTGAGTAGAACCCACCTTCGCCCTGTACCGGCTCGATGATGATGGCGGCGACACGTTGCGGATCGACATCGGCGGCAAACAGCTTCTTCAGCGCGGCCAGCGATTGTTCGACGGTAACGCCGTGTAGCGGCACCGGAAATGGCGCATGGAAGACGTCGCCCGGCATAGAGCCGAAGCCGACCTTGTAGGGCACGACCTTGCCGGTCAGCGCCATGCCCATGAAAGTCCGGCCATGGAAGCCGCCGCCAAAGGCGATGATCGCCGAGCGGCCGGTGGCGGCGCGGGCGATCTTCACGGCATTCTCGACCGCTTCGGCGCCGGTGGTGACGAAGATGGTCTTCTTGGCGAAATCGCCCGGCGTCAGCGCATTGAGGCGCTCGGCAAGATGCACATAGTTTTCGTAGGGCACGACCTGATGGCAGGTATGGGTAAAGCGATCCAGCTGCGCCTTGACGGCGTCGATGACGCGGGGGTGGCGATGGCCGGTATTGACCACGGCGATGCCGGAGGCGAAATCGATGTAACGGCGCCCTTCCTTGTCCCAGATCTCCGAATTTTCAGCGCGGTCGGCATAGATTTGCGTGGTCATGCCGACGCCGCGGGAAATGGCGGCGTTTTTCCGATCAGTCAGGGTCATCGCGATACTCCAAGGAAAGGGCGAGTTAGAATTATCTTGCAGAACTTCTGCAAGTTCTTTAGAAAAATTCCTACATTTTTCCTGCAAGATATCAAGCGACATTTTGCAGGGGTGACAAGAAAGCCGTCGAGGCTCACGCAAGCCGGCCATCCATGCTAAGCAAATCAAAAGACTAAGATCAGGAATCATTGGCAAATGAACAGCATCGAGCCCGTGCGCTACAAGGTGGCGGAGGCGGCGCGTCTGGCGGGCGTGTCGGCCTCGACGCTCAGGCTTTGGGAAAGCCAGGGACTGGTCGTGCCCAGCCGCTCCGACACCGGACACCGTCAATATAGCGCCGAGGATGTTGCGCGGCTGAAGCGCATTTCCTGGTTCCGCGCCGAGCGCGGGCTCAATCCCGCCGCGATCCGCGAAGCTCTGGAGACGGAAGACGCGACCCTGCCGGGTGCGGAGAATGGCGAGCAGGCGGCGTCCTCCGGCATCGGCCGCAAGCTGCGGGCGCTCCGCCATGCAGCTGGCAAGACGCTGGATCAGGTCGCCGCCGACATGGGCGTGACATCCTCGACCCTGTCGACGCTGGAGCGAACCTCGCAGGGCGTGAGCTTCAAGACCCTGCATGATCTCGCCGATTATTACGGCACGACGGTCTCGCGGCTGTCGGGCGAGGAGCGAGAAGACGTTCCGGTGCTGATCCGATCGGGTGAATGGCGTGCCTGGCCGGAAACGACGCCGGGCGTCACCGTCCAGCTACTGGCCGAGGGGCGGACGATGATGGATTGCCACCGTTTCGTCCTGGCGCCGGGCGCCACCAGCGAAGGTGCCTATCGTCACGACGGCGAGGAGTTCATCCATGTTCTCGCCGGCCGGTTGGAGCTGGTGCTCGACAGCGACCAGTTCTTCGATCTCATGCCGGGCGATTCTCTCTATTTCGAAAGTCGCCGCGATCATTCCTGGCGCAACCGTCACGATGGCGAAACCATATTGCTCTGGATCAATACGCCACCGACATTCTAGGCCTCGCGTAGTATCGCTATGTCCCTGTCTGTTCTATAAAACAGAACGAAAACAAGTTTCAGACGATATTAAGCCCGGAGAGTTTCATGGCCGCCACCATCCGCTATCACGAAGGCGATATTTCCGTGGCCGCTGCCGCTCGCTACACCGGTGCCATCGCTGTCGACACCGAAACGCTCGGCCTCGTCCCCCGCCGTGACCGGCTCTGTGTCGTGCAGCTTTCGTCGGGCGACGGCAGCGCCGATGTGATCCGCATCGCCTCGGGCCAAAAGCAGGCGCCCAATTTGGTCGCCATGCTCGCCGATCCCGCCCGCCAGAAGATCTTTCACTACGGCCGCTTCGATATCGCCGTGCTGTTCCATACCTTTGGCGTCACCACCACGCCGGTCTTCTGCACCAAGGTCGCCTCGCGCCTCTGCCGCACCTATACGGACCGCCATGGCCTGAAGGACAATCTCAAGGAACTTCTCGAGGTCGATATTTCCAAGACGCAGCAGTCCTCCGATTGGGCCGCCGTGAAACTGTCGCAGGCGCAGCTCGAATATGCCGCCTCCGACGTGCTCTATCTGCATGCGCTGAGCGCCAAGCTGACGGAGCGCCTTGCGCGCGATGGCCGCATGGAACATGCGGAAGCCTGCTTCACCTTTCTCCCGACCCGCGCCAAACTCGATCTCCTCGGCTGGGAAGAGACCGATATTTTCGCGCATAGCTGATCAGCTGCTTCAGAAATGATTGGAAAAGCCGGTGCCGCCGCCGCGCGCCGGCTTTTCTTTAGTGATCTGTTAAGAAACGCGCTGCTATTCTGCCTCTGATTGCATGCATTCGATCGGCGCCTTCTTGCGTTGCCTTGCCGGCTTCCGGTGTTCGAATAGCGACAGGCCGCATGAGCGGCCTTGATTGAACCTGCCTCCCGCTTCCAACACCGTCTTGCCAGACAGAGGAGCATGCCATGCTGTCTCCCGTTGCCGCAGTCTCCGTTGTGGGTGCGTCCATTGAGAAGCCGGTGGTCGCCACCGCCGAAACATCCAGCGTCCAGGCCGCAGCCACGCCGCTTGCGATCCTGTCGAGTGCAGTGAACGCCAGCGCCGGAGACAAGCTGAACATGCTGCTGATGGCTGCGCGCGATCGGATGTTCGAAAGTCTGCTGTCGGCGATCGATGCCGCCAGCGTGGCGCTGAATGTTCCGCGTGAACCCGGCGAGAGCAATGCCGCCCTGGCGCAGCGACTGGTGGACGCAATCCGCAGCCTGCCGCCCCAGCAGCTCGCCGCCGCCCAGCAGCAGTTGAATACGCAGGCAAAGATGCCGGTTCCTCTGCCCCTGCTCGCTGCGGCTCTCGACAATCCGGATAGCCCACAAGCCGTGCAGATCGCTGTCAGCCTGGATGCATCCCTGACACAGGAGCCCGATGCGATCATCAAGGCGGTCGTTAATTCCTATGGCCAGAATGCCGGAGAACCGGATGCGGTCGGGCAGCAGCAGTCACCGGCGGCGATGCCGAGGACCTCGGAGGCGGCTTCCAACATGGCAAGTGCTGCCCCATCAGCCTTACCCGAGAAGACGGCGGCGCTGTCTCCCACTAATACGGGAACGGCTGCCCCGACGGTCTTGCCAGAGAAGATGGCAGCGCCATCTCTTGCGCCTGCCACGGCTCTTCCCTCGACGCCTGCGGCTCAAGCTCAGCAACAAACAGCAGCGGCTGTCATCCAGGCAATTGTTAGCCCTGCAGTGGTCCCGGTTTCGGAGGCCATGCCTGAGCTTGAGGCCGTCGTGACGCCGCAAACCACGCCAAATCCGCAGGGCAGCGCGACGCCGCAGGCCGCAAACGTCACGGCTGAAAGGGGCGTCCTTTCGCAGATTGCGGTCATGGTCGAAGACAAGGCACTTTCCGCCGCATCACTCCCACTGCCAGCGCTCGGTGAAAGCAAGATCCCGACAGAAATTGCGTTGATCAGATCTCCCCTCACGCCGCCGCCGGTGCCGCGCGATATCCAGCAGCTACAGGCCGATATCAAGCAAGGGCTGCAGGTCGTCATCAGCCCCGCAATTGATCTTGCCGGTCCCGATCTTCCGCAGGTCACCCGGAGCGATATGCCGCTGGCCGAGCGGGTCATCGCACAGGCACTTGCCGCTAGTCAGCCGGATCTGCAACCATTGCCGCAAACGGTCCGTGACGAGAGCGTCAGGAACCTCACCGCCGCCTTGGCGGGCCAGGCTGCGGTCTCCTCCGAGGAGGCGCAGAGTGCGCAGGCCGCCGCCCCACTTCCCGTGAGATCACCGGGCAATGCGCCGATAATGACGATCATGGACATGTCGGAGGCCGTGGCGCAGGCGGGAACGACGATCGCTCCGCTGCTCGGCATTCCCTTCGCGATCGCGCACTATCTTCCGGCCGAGGTCCCTGCCGAGGACGATCCGAAGCGGGTCAATCGTGTCGACCTGGTCGATGAGGAGCGCGAACAGGGGCAGGGAGGAGAGGCGGCGCGCGACGATAGCGAGGACGAGCCCTCGCCCGAGGAGACGGACCAACCGGCTTCTTCTTCCTCCGATCCAGTTTCCGAGGAAGCCGCGGCTGAGGCAGTTTCCGCTTCGGCCGTGTCTGTTGCACCGAAACAGGCGGCGCTGCCGGCACCCGCACCGGCCGATCCCTTGTCGGATCACGCCTTCGATTTCTATCGGCGCATGGTCGGCTGGGAATAGAGTAGCCGGACCCCACGAAGGTCAAACAAAAACCCGCCGGATCGCTCCGGCGGGTTCTTTCTTTCTACCAGGCTTACCGAGGATTATTCGGTGCCGCGGTTCTTCAGAGCCGCGCCCAGGATGTCGCCGAGCGAAGCGCCAGAGTCGGACGAACCGAACTGAGCAACAGCTTCCTTCTCTTCTGCGATTTCCAGAGCCTTGATGGACAGCATGATCTTGCGGTCCTTCTTGGAGAAGTTGGTGACGCGGGCGTCGACAACCTGACCGACCGAGAAACGCTCCGGACGCTGTTCGTCACGGTCACGCGACAGATCGGCGCGGCGGATGAACGAGGTGATGTCGTCGTGGTTGACGAGCTTCACTTCGATGCCACCGTCGTTAACTGCGATGACTTCGCAGGAAACGACTACGTTCTTGCGCAGGTCGCCAGAAGCAGCGGCTTCGCCAACCGCATCCTTGCCGAGCTGCTTGATGCCGAGCGAGATGCGTTCCTTGTCGACATCGACGTCGAGAACGACGGCCTTGACGACATCACCCTTGTTGAACTCCTCGATGACCTGTTCGCCTGGACGGTTCCAGTCGAGGTCGGAGAGGTGCACCATGCCGTCCACGTCGCCGTCGAGGCCGATGAACAGGCCGAATTCGGTCTTGTTCTTGACTTCGCCTTCGACTTCAGTGCCGGCCGGATGGTTGCGAGCGAATGCAGCCCACGGATTTTCGAGCGTCTGCTTCAGGCCAAGCGAGATACGGCGCTTGGTCGGATCGACTTCGAGAACGACCACTTCGACTTCCTGCGTCGTGGACAGGATCTTGCCGGGGTGTACGTTCTTCTTGGTCCAGGACATTTCCGAGATGTGGATCAGGCCTTCGATGCCCGGCTCCAGCTCGACGAACGCACCGTAGTCGGTGATGTTCGTAACGGTACCGGAAATCTTCTTGCCTTCCGGATACTTGGCCTGGATGCCATCCCACGGATCGCTCTCGAGCTGCTTCATGCCGAGCGAGATACGGTGGGTTTCCTGGTTGATGCGGATGATCTGTACCTTGACCTGCTGGCCGATGGACAGGATTTCCGACGGATGGTTCACACGGCGCCATGCCATGTCGGTGACGTGCAGCAGGCCGTCGATGCCGCCGAGGTCAACGAACGCACCGTAATCGGTGATGTTCTTGACGACGCCGTCAACAACCTGGCCTTCTTCGAGGTTCTGAACGATTTCAGAACGCTGCTCGGCACGGGATTCTTCCAGAACCGTACGGCGGGACACGACGATGTTGCCGCGACGCTTGTCCATCTTGAGGATTTCGAAGGGCTGCGGGTTGTGCATCAGCGGGGTCACGTCGCGGATCGGACGAATGTCGACCTGCGAGCGCGGCAGGAAGGCGATAGCGCCGTCGAGATCGACGGTGAAGCCGCCCTTGACCTGGTTGAAGATAACGCCTTCAACGCGTTCGCCAGCTTCGAACTTGACTTCGAGCTTGATCCAGCTTTCTTCGCGGCGAGCCTTTTCGCGCGACAGGACGGCTTCGCCCAGCGCGTTTTCGATACGCTCGACGTAGACTTCGACTTCATCGCCAACCTTGAGCGTGCCGTCCTTGGCGCGTGCACCGAATTCCTTCAGTGCAATGCGGCCTTCGACCTTGAGGCCGACGTCGACAACAGCGACATCCTTCTCGATGGCGGTGACGATACCTTTGGTGACATAGCCTTCGGCCAGGTCGTTCTTGGCAAAGGACTCTTCGAGAAGAGCTGCGAAATCCTCGCGAGAGGGGGTAGCTACAGACATAAAATCTCCTGGCGTGTCCTTATTATGCATTTTGGACACTGATGCGCCGGTGGTTCGTGTTGAACAGGCCTGCACCCAGTCCGCCTTCCTCTTGGGAAAGCTATCCGGCGCTTGGACGGAATGTCAGGCTTTTAAAAATCAGCGGCTTCGTGCGCAAGGCACGCGATAGCCGCTCTCATGTTAGGCATTTCGGCTCAGAACGGCGTCGATGATCGACTTTGCCGCCTGAAACGCCGCTTCTATACTCATTTCCGAGGTATCAAGCAAGTGCGCGTCTTCCGCTGGCCGCAAAGGGCTGTCGGCCCGACCCATATCGCGTTCATCGCGCCGCTGCACGCCCTCGAAAATAGCCTGATAGTCGGCGCTGCCGCCGGCATCGATAATTTCGTCGTAACGCCGTTTCGCCCTTACCTCTGCCGAGGCCGTGACGTAGATTTTCACCGGCGCATCCGGGCAGATGACGGTACCGATGTCGCGTCCGTCCAGAACCGTGCCCGGCTCCTTCAGTGAAAAGGCGCGCTGCGCCTCGACCAGTACCCGGCGCACCGCCGGCATGACGGCGACTTTCGACGCCGCCTCACCGATTTCATGCTTCGACAGGACGGCGCGGTCGAGCCCGGCAAGGTCGACCTTACGCGCCATCGTCTCCGCCATCGCCTCGTCATCGAGCGGCAGACCGGCATCGAGCAGGGCCTTGGCCGTTGCCCGATAGATCAGGCCGGTGTCGAGATGGTGGAAACCATACTGGTCGGCGATCAGGCGCGACAGGGTTCCTTTCCCTGCCGCGGCGGGTCCGTCGATGGCGATCGTAAACGGTGTCGTCACTGAGGTATGCTTCCTTCCACTTCCATATCGGCGCCGAGTTCCGCCATCAGATCGAAAAACTCCGGAAAGCTGGTTGCGATCATCGCGCTGTCGTCGATCCTGACCGGATGTTCCGAGGCAAGTCCCATCACGAGGAAACTCATGGCGATGCGGTGGTCGAGATAGGTCCTGACCCGCTCGCCGCCGGCATTGCCGAGACCTTTCCCATCCGGCCGGCCCCGCACAGTAAGCGAAGCATCGCCTTCCGTGCAATCGACGCCGTTGAGCGCCAGCCCCTCGGCAACCGCCGAAAGCCGATCGGATTCCTTGACCCGCAATTCCTCGAGGCCCAGCATGTCCGTCGTGCCCTCAGCGAAGGCGGCGGCAACGGCGAGCACCGGATATTCGTCGATCATCGACGGCGCGCGCTCAGTCGGCACCGTGACGCCCCTGAGCGCTGAGGACCGCACACGCAGATCCGCGACATCCTCGCCGCCGGCAAGGCGCTCGTCGAGGATGTCGATATCGGCGCCCATCTCCAGCAGCGTCAGGATCAGGCCTGTGCGGGTCGGGTTCATCAGCACGTTGCGGATGGTGATGTCGGAGCCGGGAACGATCAGTGCCGCGACCAGCGGAAAGGCGGTCGAGGAGGGATCGCCGGGAACGTCGATGGTCTGGCCGGAAAGCTTGCCCTCGCCCTGAAGGCGGATGGTGCGCACGCCGTCGCGGTCGGTCTCGACCGAAAGTTCGGCGCCGAAGCCGGCCAGCATCTTTTCCGTATGGTCGCGGGTCATGACCGGCTCGATGACGGTGGTGATCCCGGGCGCATTGAGGCCGGCGAGCAGCACGGCGGATTTCACCTGCGCCGAGGCCATCGGCACGCGATAGGTGATCGGATTGGCTGTCTCGGGTCCATGCAGCGTCACCGGCAGCCGGTCGCCGGCACTGGATTTGACCTGCACGCCCATCTGCCGGAGCGGATCGAGGATGCGGCCCATCGGCCTCTTGGAGAGCGAGGCGTCGCCGATAAAGGTGGATTCGAAATTATAGACGCCGACAAGGCCCATGGTCAGGCGGCTGCCGGTGCCGGCATTGCCGAAGTCGAGTGGCGCCTGTGGGGCAAGCAATGCACCGTTGCCGACGCCCTTGATGATCCATTCGCCGCCGATTTTCTCGATTTTGGCGCCCATGGCCTGCATGGCCTTGCCGGTGTTGAGCACATCCTCACCTTCGAGCAGGCCGGTGATGCGGGTCTCGCCGGAGGCCAGACCCGCGAACATGAAGGCGCGGTGCGAAATGGATTTGTCGCCGGGAACGCGGATGGTGCCGGAAAGATTGGTCGAGCGGCGCGCTGTCGCGGGCCGCGAATGAGTGTCGTGCGGCATGGGCAATTCCTTTGCGATGCCGTTATTTACGCCGCATTATCGCTGACTTCGGTTCGGTTGCGCCAGCTGCCCTGCGGTTCACGCGGGCTCGATATCACAGTGCCGCTGCCGGGTCATCCCGGTATGCGGGGAAAACTGGACGCGGCGTATACAAAGTTTATCTTTGACAGGGACAGCGGCAACGATTAAGGGGACCGGCTGATAATTTCCCTTAAATCGCCGGCTTGGACGGCGTTGCCGAATTTTGATTCGGTCACTTATGAGGCTTTGACAGTGGTGAAAGTGGCACTTGGAACAAAACGTACCGATCCCGACAACGGCAAGAAGTTCTATGACCTGAACCGGGACCCGGTCGTCTCGCCCTATACCGGCAAGTCCTGGCCCTTGTCCTACTTCGAGGAAACCTCCGCTGCCAAGGAAGTTCCGGAAGAGGAAGAGGTGGCTGAAGTCGATACCGAAAACACTGAAGTCGAGCTGGTCTCGCTTGAGGACGCCGATGAGGCTGCTGCCGGCGACGAGATCCCGGATATCGGCGATGACGATGTCGAAATCGGCGACGATGACGACGATACCTTCCTCGAAGCCGACGAAGACGAAGATGACGACGATATGAGCGACATCATCGGCGTTAACGGCGACGACGACGACGTTTGATCCACGGACAGTCGGCCCGGTAAAACAAGAAAAGTTTTCCGGGCCGAAAATTTCGGCTTGCTATCTGTAAAAACCAGAAGTAATAAGCCGCCACCCCGACGGGCGAAACGCTTCGAAGGGACCCAGGGCCGGTTCAACCGGCACCATCTTGATGGGGCTATAGCTCAGCTGGGAGAGCGCTTGCATGGCATGCAAGAGGTCAGCGGTTCGATCCCGCTTAGCTCCACCAGCCTTCGCTCTGCGAGCTTCGGCTCGGCAAGCCCGGAGGGCTTGATGGGCTGAAGGCGAGAAGGCAGCGAAGGCTGCCGCGCTGAAGTTGCGCAGCAACGTAAGCGGGCTTCTCTCCATTTGACGAGAATTCTTTTCTCCTCTTTTCGGTGTCTCAATTCTATCGAAGTGAATATTGCCAGTTGGTCGAGCTTCGGCTCGGCAAGCCCGGAGGGCTTGATGAGATGAAGGCGAGAGGTAGCGAAGGCTGCCGCGCTGAAGTTGCGAAGCAACGTAAGCGGGTTTTCTCTACTTGGCGCGAACTCTTCCTCATCCTTTTTGAATATTATTCTCACGGTCGTATCGTTATGGTTGCGTGCCTGCTCAGGCGCACTATCATGCTTCTGCATGAAGTATGTCTACATCCTCGCGAGCATTGAGGCTCCTGACCATCATTACGTGGGAGTGACGGGCGACCTGAAAGCCCGCTTGGCAAAGCATAATGCCAAGGAGGTCCCGCATACTTCAAAATATGCTCCTTGGTCCCTCAAAACCTACATAGCTTTTTCCGATGAGGCGCAGGCCTTCGCTTTCGAAAAGTATCTAAAATCCGGTTCAGGGCGGGCCTTCGCGAAGAAAAGATTGTAACCTGCCCCTCAATCCCCATTCGCCGCCACCATCCGCACACTCGTCGCGATCAAGCCCTCCGCATCCCACCTACTTCATGCTAGCCTCCCCCACCACCAACCCAACCCGATTCGGCCATGACCAGACAGCGTCGCCGTCGCCTCATCAAGACCCGTCGTACGGTGACGGGGTTTCTTCTCGTCGCCTCGATTTCCTTTGTCGCCGGGATGACCGATGCGGTTGGGCTGATGCTGACCGGGAATTTCGTGTCCTTCATGACTGGCAATACGACGAGGGCGGCGATTGCGCTTGGGACGGGGGATTTTAGCCATGCGGCGGTGCTGTTTGCGGCCATCGTCGCCTTTATCGGTGGCAATACGCTGGGGATCGTCGTTGCCCATGCCGCAGAGCGGCGGGCCTTTGTCGTGCTTGCCTGCGTCAGCATCCTTTTGGCCCTGGCGGCGGGCTTCGAGACGCCGTCGCTGATCCTCGTGCAGTTCTATCTGGTCGTGCTGGCCATGGGCATGGTCAATGCCACCGTTGAGCACATCGAGGGCCTGCCGATCGGGCTCACCTATGTCACCGGCGCGCTGTCGCGCTTCGGGCGCGGCATCGGCCGCTTTATCCTCGGCGACCGCGATTTTGCCTGGACGGTGCAGATCGTGCCCTGGAGCGGCATGATCATCGGCGCCATCCTCGGCGCGCTTCTGGCCGGCGCCTTCGGCTCGCATGCGCTCTGGCTGGTCTCGATGGTGGCGCTTGCCCTTGCCTTCGCCACGCTTTTCATCCCGCGACCGCTGCAGCGGCGGTTCAATCAGCGCCTGGTGGTGACGGCGTCGATGGCGAAGAGATCGAAATAGCCACATTGCAGTGCACAAAAATCTGCTAGGAAAAGAAGAATCGTTTTCCGCCATGCCCATTGGAGCTTCGGCTCGACAAGCGCGAGGATACCTCTTGTTCGTTTTTTCCAAACTTGTCTGGATTTTCGGTCAGCCGCTGTCTCTGGCTTTTTTCTTCGCGGTGCTGGCCTTCATCGGCGTCCTCTTCCGCCGGCGTGGGATCGCGCTCGTCTCATCGCTGCTGTCGATCCTGATCCTGTTCGTGGCGCTTTATACGACGGCGGGCGCCTATGTCGTCCAGGGGCTGGAGGAGCGCTTTCCGCATGTCGCGGCCGACCCGGCGGATCTGAAATGCATGATCGTTCTCGGTGGTGCCACGCAGAACCAGGTGACGACGGTGCGCGGCGGCTATGAGCTCGATTCGGCCGGCGATCGTCTGATCGAGGCCTTGCGGCTGGCGCAGAAATATCCGCAGGCGCGGATCATCGTGTCGGGTGGCGATGGCTCGATCGGCGGAGACTACGAGGGCGATGCCGTCATCTCCGAGCGCTTCTTCACCGCGCTTGGCATCGGCAAGGATCGCCTCGTCGAGGACAAGACCTCGCGCACAACCTTCGAGAATGCCGTCAATACCAAGGAGCTGCTGGCGCAGAACGGGCTGTCGAACTGCCTGCTGATCACCTCCGGCTTCCACATGCCGCGCTCGATCGGCATCTTCCGCAAGCAGGGCATCGATGTCGTGCCATGGCCGGTGGATTACCGCAGCACCGGCAAGGAGACGCTCGGCTTCGATTTCACCCAGCCGTCGCTAAATGCCCAACTGCTTTCGACCGGCGTGCGCGAATGGATCGGCCTCGTCGGCTATTACGCCGTCGGCCGCACCTCGGCGCTTTATCCCGCGCCATAACCACGCGGCAAGCCGCAACTACGTATTTTGACCGTAGTTGCGCGCTCGTGCTGTAGTATCTATTTTTTCGCGACTGTGACGAACCTGACGCCGCGGACGCGGACGGTGATCTCGCAGGGAACGCTGTCGGTGCGGTCGCAGAAGCGTGGATGCATCTTCATGACCAGCACCATGTTGCCGAAGCGCTGGATGAAATCATAGCCGTAGATCCGCGCTGTGGCGACGAGGATATAGCCACCCTCGACGACATGGACGTAGAAATTATAGGGGCAGCCCTCGTCGGTGCAGTCGGGGCCTTTTTCGCCTTTGCAGGTGATCTCGCCCTCGTTGACGACCATGTCCATCAGCTTGTCGTTGTTGAAGTCCCGTTCGGTGGCAAAGCCGTCGCCGAAACTGGCCTGGCCCTCGCAGCGCTTGGTGAAGTGATCCTTCTCATAGGCCACCGGATCCTGCAGCAGCGATTGCTGCGCTTGAGCCGCGACGGGCATGATGACGAACGCAACGAGATTCAGGATCACGATCAGCAGGGATTTCACCGGAGTTTCCTCTTCAAAGCGCGGCACGGCCGCAGGGGTTTGCCGCGACCGTTGCGGCATCTTTACGCCTGCCTGCTTGCGCGGCCCTTGCCGCCGTGATTCACTTCGTCGAAATTGCCGCCGGCATTCTGTTGGAGCTCCCGATGTCGCTTCTTTCGTTTCTTGATTATGCCGGCGTCGCCCTCTTCGCGGCGACCGGCGCGCTGGCGGCCTCGCGCAAGCAGCTCGATTTGATCGGCTTCCTGTTCTTTGCCGCGGTCACCGGCATCGGCGGCGGCACGCTTCGCGATATCATCCTCGGCCGCCTGCCGGTCTTCTGGGTGCTGAACCCGACCTATATCATCATCTGCGCCTTGGTCGGCGTTCTGGTCTTCTTCACCGCGCATCTGTTCGAATCGCGCTATCGGCTGCTGATCTGGCTCGATGCGATCGGCCTGTCGGCCTATTGCGTCATGGGTGCTGCCAAGGGCATGGCGGCGACGGGCTCGCCGACGGTTGCCATCGTCACCGGCGCGTTGACGGCGACCTTCGGCGGCATTCTGCGTGATCTGCTTGCAAACGAGCCCTCGGTGCTGCTGCGGCCGGAAATCTATGTGACCGCTGCCCTCGTCGGCGCCGGCGTCTTCACAGCCGCCAATGCAACGATGATGCCGCTCTATGCCTCGGCGGCGCTCGGCGTTACCGCCGCCTTCATTGTCCGCGGCGGCGCGCTCTGGTTCGGCTGGACCTTCCCGACCTATCACCATAGGCCCGGCCGGCATCCCGACGATGTGATGTGAGCTGGTCTCGTGAAGGCTTAGCGCTGCTTGCGGCGCAGGCGGATGACGACGTCAACATGGGCGATTTCCATGCCCATCGGCGGCTCCGGCAGGTTCGCGATCGTCAGATTGCTGATCGGGATATCCAGCACTTCATTGTGGCCTTCGACGAAGAAGTGGTGATGGTCGGAGACGTTGGTGTCGAAATAGGTCTTGGCGCTTTCGACGGCGAGCACGCGGATCATGCCGACTTCGGTGAATTGATGCAGCGTGTTGTAGACGGTGGCGAGCGAGACCGGAACGCCGGCGGTAACGGCCTCCTCGTGCAGCTCCTCGACCGTCAGATGTCGGTCACCCTTGGCAAAAAGAAGATCGCCGAGCGCGATGCGCTGTCGGGTCGGCCTCAGGCCGGCGCTGCGCAGCCTGGTTTCGATCGCGATTTCGGCTTTTTCCGCCATTCAGGGAACTCCGGATTCCTGATCTCTATAATTCTTGACTAAGCCATATAACTTTTGCACGGATTGCTTTCAATAGTTTCGATGGGGTGAGAAGGCTATCAATCGCCGTAAAAATAGGGCTCTTGCCGCATTTGCCACTGGCAGCGGCCCTAGCGTTCCTGTATGCGACGACCACATATAGTGGAGTGCGTCCATCGGGCGGCGAATGAGAGCGTCATGCTTACGCTTCATTTTCCCTCGATCTTGCACTAAAGCTTCACATCCACGGCATCCATGCGGGGGAACGGAATTTTTATGACGACGAGACAGTCCAGCTTCAACTATGAGGAAATTCTGGCTTGCGGCCGCGGCGAACTGTTCGGTCCAGGCAACGCGCAGCTTCCCCTGCCGCCGATGCTGATGGTCCATCGCATCACAGATATTTCCGAAACCGGTGGTGCCTTCGACAAGGGCTACATACGTGCCGAATATGACGTGCGTCCCGACGATTGGTACTTCCCTTGCCATTTTGCCGGCAATCCGATCATGCCTGGCTGCCTCGGCCTTGATGGCATGTGGCAGCTGACGGGCTTCTTCCTTGGCTGGCTCGGCGAACCGGGCCGCGGCATGGCGCTTTCCACCGGCGAAGTGAAGTTCAAGGGCATGATTCGTCCGGACACGAAGCTCCTCGAATACGGCATCGACTTCAAGCGTGTCATGCGCGGCCGCCTTGTTCTCGGCACTGCCGACGGTTACTTGAAAGCCGACGGCGAGGTCATCTATCAGGCGTCGGACCTGCGCGTCGGCCTGGCAAAGGACAAGGCTGCCTGAACCGCGGCGCTGCCGCCTCCACAAAAGACAGACGTTTTAGAAAAGGTCATCGACATGAGACGGGTTGTTGTCACGGGTCTGGGTATCGTTTCATCTATTGGGAACGATGCACAAGAAGTTACGGCGTCGTTGCGCGAAGCCAAATCCGGTATCTCGTTTTCGAACGATTTCGCCGAGCATGGTTTCAAGTGCCAGGTCTGGGGTTCGCCCAAGATCGACACGACCGATCTGGTGGATCGCCGCGCCATGCGCTTCCTGTCGCAGGGCGGTGCCTGGAACCATGTCGCCATGAAGCAGGCGATCGCCGACAGCGGCCTCGAAGAGAGCGACATCAGCAACAACGAGCGCACCGGCATCATCATGGGCTCGGGTGGCCCCTCGACCCGCACGCTGATCGAAGCCGCCGACATTACCCGCAAGAACAACAGCCCGAAGCGCGTCGGCCCCTTTGCCGTGCCGAAGGCGATGTCATCGACGGCCTCGGCGACGCTCGCCACCTGGTTCAAGATCTACGGCGTCAACTATTCCATCTCGTCTGCCTGCTCGACTTCGGCACATTGCATCGGCAACGCCGCCGAAATGATCCAGTGGGGCAAGCAGGACATCATGTTCGCCGGTGGCCACGAGGATCTCGACTGGACCATGTCGAACCTGTTCGACGCCATGGGCGCCATGTCCTCCAAGTTCAACGAGGATCACCCGGAAACTGCCTCGCGCGCCTATGATGCCAGCCGTGACGGCTTCGTCATTGCCGGCGGCGCCGGCGTGCTGGTGCTCGAGGAACTGGAACACGCCAAGGCGCGCGGCGCCAAGATCTATGCCGAAATCGTCGGCTACGGCGCCACTTCCGATGGCTACGACATGGTTGCTCCGTCGGGCGAGGGTGCGGTACGCTGCATGCGCCAGGCGCTCGCCACCGTGAAAGGCGATATCGACTACATCAACACCCACGGCACCTCGACCCCGGTCGGCGACAGCAAGGAAATCGGCGCTATCCGCGAGGTTTTCGGCAACAAGATCCCGCCGATCCAGTCGACCAAGTCGCTGACGGGCCATTCGCTGGGTGCTGCCGGCGTACAGGAATCGATCTATTCGATCCTGATGATGCAGGAGCGCTTCATCGGCGAAAGCGCCCATATCACTGAACTCGACCCGGAATTCGAAGGCGTGCCGGTCGTGCGCAAGCGCATCGACGATGCCAAGATCGACATCGCCCTCTCCAATTCCTTCGGTTTCGGCGGCACCAATGCCACGCTCGTGTTCCAGCGCTACAACGGATAAAGCAATGACGGGTTTCATGCAGGGTAAGCGCGGCCTCATCATGGGTGTCGCAAACAATCATTCGATTGCCTGGGGCATTTCGAAGGCGCTGGCAGCCGAAGGCGCTGAACTGGCATTCACTTTCCAGGGCGAAGCGCTCGGCAAGCGCGTCAAGCCGCTCGCAGCTGAAGTTGACTCGGATTTCCTTCTGCCTTGCGACGTTGAGGATCTGGCGTCCGTCGACGCCGTGTTCGAGGAGATCAAGGCGCGCTGGGGCAAGCTGGATTTCATCGTCCACGCCATCGGCTTTTCCGACAAGAACGAGCTGAAGGGCCTTTACGCCAACACCACGCGCGACAATTTCACCCGCACGATGGTGATTTCCTGTTTCTCCTTCACCGAGATCGCCAAGCGCGCCGCCGAGTTGATGACGGAAGGCGGTAGCATGCTGACGCTGACCTATAACGGCTCGACGCGGGTCATTCCGAACTACAACGTCATGGGCGTCGCCAAGGCGGCTCTGGAAGCTTCCGTGCGCTATCTCGCCGCCGATTATGGCCCGCGCGGCATCCGGGTCAACGCTATCTCCGCCGGCCCGATCCGCACGCTCGCCGGCGCCGGCATTTCCGACGCCCGAGCCATCCTGTCGTGGAACCAGCGCAACGCGCCACTGCGCAAGTCTGTTACCATCGACCAGGTCGGCTCTTCGTCGCTCTATCTCCTGTCCGACCTGTCGGCAGGCGTTACCGGCGAAATCCACTTTGTCGACGCCGGCTACAACATTACCTCGATGCCGACGTTGGAAGTATTGGCTAGCGCTGACACAGAGTAAATCGTAATTGGATACCCCTCGCGGCCAGGCGCCGCGAGGGGTAATCTTACTGGATGATCCCGCCGGGCTTCCCGATGACGTTCACGAACGCCGTACCCTTCGCATCCACCGAACGTCTCATCCTTCGCGGCTTCATGCCCGAGGATTTCGAGGCCTATAGCGCCTATCGCTCCCTGCCTGTCATCTATCGTTTCCTCTACCGCGACCCGCCGTCGGCGGAGGCGTTGCGGGAGCGTTTCGACGCCAGCTTGAATTCGCACTTTTCGGAAGATGGCGGCTCGTTGCGCTGGGCGGTTCTTCGGCGGGAGGATGGCGTTCTCTTAGGCGAGGTCAGCCTGAAACTTACCGACAAGGCCGCGCTCCAGGCCGAGGTCGGCTACACCTTCAATCCGGCGTATGCCGGCAAAGGCTATGCGACCGAAGCGGTGCGAGCGGTCATCGATCTGAGCTTCGGCACTTTCGGCCTGCACCGGATTTTCGCACGGCTGGACACGCAAAACATTGCCTCCGTCGGCGTTGTCGAACGGCTGGGCCTGCGCCGCGAGGCGCATCTGGTCGAAAACGACCGTTTCAACGGCGTCTGGGGCGATGAGTATATTTATGCGGTTCTGAGCCGCGAATGGGCGGATAGAGCAGGCGCATAGCGGGCTTTCGCCCGCCCGCTGCGCCGTAAGCGGAGACCTCCGTTTACTTCTTCGCCCACAGCACCTTGAAGCGCGCATTGCGGCAGGTCTCGCCGCTTTCCTTGAAGTGTTCAGCCAGCACTGGCTCGTAAGGCAGGCCGCGATTGGCGACCAGCATCAGGCGGCCGCCGCCGCGCAGGGCCGAAGCCGCCGTCTTGATCATCGCCTGGCCGAGCGAAGGCTCGGCGGCATGGCCTTCATGGAAAGGCGGGTTCATGATCACCAGATCATACTTGTCCTTGACCGGCTCTCCGGCCAGATCGTGCCAGAAGAAGCGCTGGGCGACCTTCGGGCAGTTTGCGAGGAGATTGACCCGGGCGGCCTCCAGCGCGTCGTAGTGGGCCTCGTAGAGGTCGATACGTGCCATGCGTGGCGACTTGGTTGCCAATTCGACGGAGAGATAGCCCCAGCCGGCGCCGAAATCGGCGGCATCGCCGGAGAAATCGGTCGGCAGGCGCGAGGCAAGCAGCTCGGAGCCGGCATCGATGCGGTCATGCGAGAACATGCCTGCCGTCGCGGTAAAGCGGCCGTCAACGCGCGTGGCGGGCTTCACCAGCTGCGCGGCTGGCGCGCTGATATCGGCCGGACGGGCAAACCAGAAAGCGACGCCGTGATATTTCGGCATGTATTCGACACTGAGGCCGAAACCTTCGACGCGCTTGCGCAGCGGCTGGATGCCGTCTTCCTTGGCGCCGGCAACGACGATCAGCCCACCCACCTTCACGCGCGAAAGCGCCGTGGCGATAGAGGCTTCGTTCTCGCCCTTGTGCTTGGTGCAGAGCACCAGCGCGCCGTCATAATCCGCGCCTTCGATCTCCGGCGTCACCTCGATCCGCTGCGCCTGTAGCTGGCGGTAGAAGGGCCTGAAGCCCTGGACGGCGGAAAGCTCCGCTGCAAAATCGGCAGGCAGGGAAAATCCCGCTTCCGCGCCGAGAAACAGGATGCGCTCGCCTTCGCCGGGCGTGGCGACGGTGCCGGAGGCAAAGGGATGGAACAGGGTCTTCAGGGCGTCGCGGCTCATGGTCTTGGTCTCGTGCGGTCAGCGGATAGAAAAAGGGCGCGGAAACGAATTCCGCGCCCCGGAACGTGAATGAAGGCGCAGCTTATTCGGCCGCGTCGTCCTTCTTGGCGGCGAGTTCCTGGCCGGTCGTCTGGTCGACAACCTTCATGGACAGGCGAACCTTGCCACGCTCGTCGAAGCCGAGCAGCTTGACCCAGACCTTGTCGCCTTCCTTGACGACGTCCTGGGTCTTGGCAACACGCTCGGAAGCGAGCTGCGAGATATGCACGAGGCCGTCGCGGGCGCCGAAGAAGTTGACGAACGCGCCGAAGTCAGCGGTCTTGACGACAGTGCCTTCGTAGACCTGGCCGACTTCCGGCTCAGCAACGATCGAGTGGATCCACTTGCGGGCCGCTTCGATTTCCTTACCGGAGGCCGAGGCGATCTTGACGGTGCCGTCGTCTTCGATGTTGATCTTGGCGCCGGTCTTCTCGACGATTTCGCGGATGACCTTGCCGCCGGAGCCGATGACTTCACGGATCTTGTCGACCGGGATGTTCATGACTTCGATGCGCGGTGCGAATTCGCCGAGCTGGCCACGGCTTTCGGAGATGGCCTTGGCCATTTCGCCGAGGATGTGCAGACGGCCGCCCTTGGCCTGGTTCAGGGCGACATTCATGATCTCTTCGGTAATACCTTCGATCTTGATGTCCATCTGCAGGGCAGTGATACCGCCGTCGGTGCCGGCAACCTTGAAGTCCATGTCGCCGAGATGATCTTCGTCACCCAGGATGTCGGAGAGAACGGCGAAGCGTTCGTCTTCCTTGATCAGACCCATGGCGATACCGGCAACTGGCTTTGCGAGCGGTACGCCGGCATCCATCAGCGCCAGCGAGGTGCCGCAGACGGTTGCCATCGAGGACGAGCCGTTGGACTCGGTGATTTCGGATACTACGCGCAGCGTGTAGGGGAACTGTTCCGCCGTCGGCAGCATCGGGCGAACGGCGCGCCATGCGAGCTTGCCATGGCCGATTTCGCGGCGGCCCGGGGAGCCCATGCGACCAGTTTCACCGACCGAGTAGGGCGGAAAGTTGTAATGCAGAAGGAAGCGTTCCTTGTACATGCCGGTCAGGCTGTCGACATACTGCTCGTCTTCGCCGGTGCCCAGCGTGGCAACGACGATCGCCTGCGTTTCACCGCGGGTGAACAGCGACGAACCGTGCGTGCGCGGCAGGACGCCGACTTCCGAAACGATCGCGCGAACGGTCGACAGGTCGCGGCCGTCGATACGGCTCTTGGTGTCGAGGATGTTCCAGCGAACGATCTTCGCCTGCAGGTGCTTGAAGACGGCGCCGATGACTTCGGCGGAATACTTGGCTTCAGCGCCTTCCGGGAAGAAGTGTGCCTTGACCTTGGCCTTGACGACGTCGACGGCAGCGTAGCGTTCAGCCTTCTGCGTGTTCTTGTAGGCGGTGCGCAGCTCGCCTTCGGCGATCGACAGCATCTCGGCTTCAAGAGCGGAATGATCTTCCGGCTGGAAGTCGCGGGGCTCCTTGGCAGCAACTTCAGCGAGCTTGATGATCGCGTCGATGACCGGCTGGAAACCGCGATGACCGAACATGACGGCGCCGAGCATGACGTCTTCGGACAGTTCCTTGGCTTCGGATTCAACCATCAGCACGGCTTCCTGCGTGCCGGCGACGACGAGGTCGAGGCTCGACTCGTTCATCTCGTCGAGATGCGGGTTGAGCACGTATTCGCCGTTGATGTAGCCGACGCGGGCGCCACCGATCGGGCCCATGAAGGGAATGCCCGACAGGGTCAGGGCAGCCGAGGTCGCAACCATGGCCAGGACGTCTGGGTCGTTTTCGAGGTCATGCTGGATGACGGTGACGACGACCTGGGTGTCGTTCTTGTAGCCTTCCGGGAAGAGCGGGCGGATCGGGCGGTCGATCAGGCGGGAAACCAGGGTTTCCTTTTCGCTCGGACGTCCTTCGCGCTTGAAATAGCCGCCGGGGATCTTGCCGGCTGCATAGGTCTTTTCCTGGTAGTTGACGGTGAGCGGGAAGAAGTCCTGGCCCGGCTTCGGCGACTTGGCCGAAACGACGGTGGCAAGAACCACGGTCTCGCCGTAGGTCGCCATGACGGCGCCATCGGCCTGGCGGGCGATCTTGCCGGTTTCGAGCTTCAGCGGGCGGCCTGCCCACTCGATTTCGACGGTATGGATATCGAACATATCTTGTCCTTGCGTGATGCGGGAAAAGGCGCCGTCGCCGGGGGTGGCAAGGCGCATCTTCAACCGCACGAATGTGACGCATCACGGGCAAGACAACGAGAGGCTTTCAAGGATCGGCCGAAGCTTGCGGCTTCGGCTGAAAGCATCCGGCAATCCTGCCCCATGACAGGTCAACGGTTGTTGTTGGCAGCACCGGCCCATCCGGGCTGCCGGGTTTGTTTTATCTAGCGCAAACGGAGCGCGCCGCGAAAACAAGTCTTTTATTGTACCATGATCGTGTCCGAAAATTGCTTTGCATTTTTCGAGATCATGTTCGGGCGGAACAGCTATGCTCCAAAAGCATCCGGCGGACGTTCAGGTGAACGCCCGCCGGAAAATTCTTTAGCGACGGATGCCGAGGCTCGCGATCAGCTTGGTATAGCGGCCTTCATTCTTCTTCTTGAGATAATCAAGAAGCGAACGGCGGCTGGAGACCATGGTCAGAAGGCCACGACGGGAGTGGTTGTCCTTCTTGTGGTCCTTGAAATGGTCCGTGAGGTTGTTGATGCGCTCGGTCAGGATAGCAACCTGGACTTCCGGAGAACCGGTATCGCCTTCGACGGTGGCATATTCCTTGATCAGCGCAGCTTTGCGCTCAGCAGTAATCGACATCGGATGGTCCTTTCTATGAGGAGAAAATAAGTCGCCAAACGCCGGGATGTCGTCCAGCATTGGCCGCGAATGCAATCAGGCAAGCCCGATGCTGGCGCTGCCTATAAACCATATAAGCCGTAATGGAAAGAGGCTTCTCCCAAGCGGCCTTCAGCGTCCCGCCATGGCATTCCGGATCATCGCGTCGTAACCCTTGGGGTCTTGCAGCATGGCGAAATGGCTGGCGTTCTTCAGGATGACGAGCTTGGCGCCCGGAATTTCCTTCGCCATCATCTGCGTATGGTCCAGCTTGACGGCTTCGTCATGGTCGCCGATGGCAAGCGTGATCGGCACCGTGATCTTTCCAAGGTCGGTTGCCGTCCATGCCGGCTGCGTTGCCCACATGTCCGAGATCTGCTTGACGAAAGCGTCATACTCGTTCGGCGTCGGCGACAGTTTCTTATAATATTCGCCGGCGGCATTGATGTAGTCGTTGAAAGTCTTGTTGTTCATGACGTCCGGCTTCACGCCATCGGTCGTCACATTTGCCGCCTGAGCGATCACGCGCGTCAGCCTGTCGGGGTATTTCATCGCCATGTCGATGCCGATAATGCCGCCATCGGACCATCCGACCAGCGTTACCTTGTCGATCTTCAGATAGTTGAGAAGCGCAACATAATCCGATGTCATCAGATCGTAGCCGAAGGGTTGCTGGCTGCGCGTGGAGCGACCATGCCCGCGGCTGTCTGCTACGATGACCAGATGATCCTTCGCAAAATCAGTGATCTGGCGGCCCCAGACATCGGCATTTCCAAGTCCGCCATGGATGAAGAGGATCGGGCTGCCCTTACCATATTCGGCATAGTACATCTTGATATCGTTGACATCGGCCAAGCCGCTCACCTTCGACTGAGGCGTCGGAGGAAAAGGCGGAAGTTTGGACCACCGCTCGGCGGAATGAGCGCCGGCAACTGCGAGCAACAACGAAAAGAACGTCAGTATTCCGATTGCAATTCTGCGCATATTTCCCCCTTGAGCGAGCCGCCATGACCCGCCGGAAAGCATATCGCATCGCTGTTGCCTCGCAATAGCCCGTTTCTTCGGCCGGCCGAATGGTGGTCAGCCAAAAACCCGTTTCGGGCGGAATTCGCCTTCGCCGATCTCGCCGATGGCGATCAGCTTGCCGCGTGCCGTGGCATAGGCCTCGGTTTCGGCAACCGGCGCATCGCGGCCGCGCACGAGAATGGGATTGCCCATCTTCAGGCGGTGGGCCTGATCGTCGTTGATGACGAGATGCGGCAGGGATGACAGTGCCTCGGCCGTATCGATCAGCAGCGCGTCGAGGGCAGCGAGCCGCTCATCCGCGTCCTCGATCTCCTCAAGTGCGACGAGATCGGCGAGCGGTACCATGGCCTCCTCGGCGAACGGGGCGACGAAGCTGCGGCGCAGGCCGGAGATGTGGCCGTAGCAGCCGAGATCACGGCCGAAATCGCGGGCGAGCGCCCGGACATAGGTACCCTTGCCGCATTCCACTTCGAAATGCGCCGTGTCGGCATCCGGACAGGCGAGCAGCGTCAGGCGAAAAATCTCGACTTCGCGTGACGGAATTTCGACCGTTTCGCCTTCGCGGGCGAGATCGTAGGCACGCTCGCCGGCGATCTTGATCGCTGAAAACTGCGGCGGGATCTGGTTGATAACGCCGGTGTAGTTTGGCAGCAGCGCGCGGATATCGTCTTCGCCCGGACGCTTGTCCGAGGACTGAGTCACTTCGCCTTCAAGGTCATCCGTGGCGCGTTCCTCGCCCCAGCTGACGGTGAATTCGTAGATCTTGCGGCCATCCATGACATAGGGAACGGTCTTGGTGGCGTCGCCGAGCGCGATCGGCAGCATGCCGGAGGCGAGCGGATCGAGCGTGCCGGCATGGCCCGCCTTCTGCGCCTTGAACAGCCATTTGATCTTGGAAACGGCCTCGGTCGAGCCGAAGTCTACCGGCTTGTCGAGGATCAGCCAGCCCGAAATCGGGCGGCCCTTGGGCTTGCGTGGTTTGGACATTGGCTGTCTCTGTTATCGGTTTTCGTCGGTATCGGTATCGTCGCTCTTGAGATCGCGCTGGACCTCCGGCGAACGCAGCAGCGCATCGATCTTCTTGTAGTTGTCGAAGCTGGTATCGTCTTTGAAGCGGATTTCCGGCATGAATTTCATCTGCCGAAGATGCTGCCCGAGACGGCCGCGTATATATTTCGTGTGACGATTGAGCGTGTCGATGATGATGTCGTGGTCGGCGACGCCAAGCGGCGTCACAAACGCGGTTGCGACCTTCAGATCCGGTGACATGCGCACTTCGGAAATGGAGATCACGGTGCGCTCGAGCAGGTCGTCGCGCACTTCGCCGCGCTGCAGGACCTGGGTGATCGCGGCGCGCACCTGTTCGCCAACGCGAAGCATGCGCTGCGAAGGCGCGGAAAAAGTTGGTCGTGTTGCCATTTGCTTTGGTCCCAAAAGGTTCGGGCGCCGGACTGGATGTTCCGGCGCCCGTTCCATTGTTTCAACTTCGCGCTTTTACAGCGTGCGGGTGATATGCTCGACGCGGAAGCATTCGATCGTATCGCCGGCGCGGATGTCTTCGTAGTTCTCGAAGGCCATACCACATTCCTGGCCGACGTTGACTTCCGAGACTTCGTCCTTGAAGCGCTTGAGTGTCTTGAGCTTGCCTTCGTGGATGACGACGTTGTCGCGCACCAGGCGGACGCCGACGCCACGTTCGACCTTGCCTTCGGTGACGCGGCAACCCGCGACCTTGCCGACCTTCGTGATGTTGAACACCTCGAGGATCTCGGCATTGCCGAGGAAGGTTTCGCGCCGTTCCGGAGACAGCAGGCCCGACATCGCTGCCTTCACGTCATCCACCAGATCGTAGATGATGTTGTAGTAGCGGATTTCGATGCCTTCGCGTTCGGCCAGCGTGCGAGCCTGTACATTGGCGCGGACGTTGAAGCCGATGATCGCCGCGTCGGATGCTCCGGCCAGCGAGATATCGGATTCGGTCACGCCGCCGACACCGGAATGCACGATACGGGCACGAACTTCGTCGGTACCGAGCTTGTCCAGCGCGCCGGCAATGGCTTCGATCGAGCCCTGCACGTCGCCCTTGATGACCAGCGGGAACTCCTTGGTGCCCGTGTTCTGCAGCGTCATCATCATCTGTTCCAGCGAACCGCGCTGGACAGACTGACGGGCAGCCGCCTTGTCGCGGGTGAGGCGCTGACGGTATTCCGAGATTTCGCGAGCACGGCTTTCGCTCTCGACAACGGCGAACTTGTCGCCGGCCAGCGGTGCACCCGAAAGGCCGAGGACCTCAACCGGGGTCGCCGGACCGGCTTCCTTCACATGTTCGCCCTTGTCGTTGACCAGAGCGCGCACGCGGCCCCATTGATCGCCGGCAACGACGATCTGGCCTGGACGCAGGGTGCCCTTCTGGATGAGGACGGTGGCAACGGAGCCGCGACCGCGGTCGAGC
Organism: Rhizobium lusitanum; assembly: GCF_014189535.1. Taxonomy (NCBI): domain Bacteria; kingdom Pseudomonadati; phylum Pseudomonadota; class Alphaproteobacteria; order Hyphomicrobiales; family Rhizobiaceae; genus Martinezella; species Martinezella lusitana. Next base: position 2,608,194 of record NZ_CP050308.1, read on the forward strand.
TGGGCTTCGATAACAGTGCCTTCAGCGGTGCGGTTCGGATTGGCCTTGAGATCAAGGATTTCCGCCTGCAGCAGGATGGCTTCGAGCAGCTTGTCGAGGTTGGTGCGGTTCTTCGCGGAGACTTCCACGTCGAGCACTTCACCGCCCATGGTTTCGACGAAGACTTCGTGCTGCAGCAGCTGGTTACGAACCTTCTGCGGATCGGCGGAAGGCTTGTCGACCTTGTTGATCGCGACGATGATCGGAACGCCAGCAGCCTTCGCATGATTGATCGATTCGATCGTCTGCGGCATCACGCTGTCGTCGGCCGCAACCACCAGAATGGCGATATCGGTCGCCTGGGCGCCACGGGCACGCATGGCCGTGAAGGCGGCGTGGCCGGGGGTGTCGATGAAGGTGATCTTGTGACCGTTCTGCTCGACCTGGTATGCGCCGATATGCTGGGTGATGCCACCGGCTTCACCGGCCACCACATTGGCGTGGCGGATGGCGTCAAGCAGCGAGGTCTTGCCGTGGTCGACGTGACCCATGATGGTGACGACGGGCGGACGGGAAACCAGTTCACCGTCTTCGTCGCCAACATTGAAGATGCCAAGTTCGACGTCGGATTCCGAAACGCGCCTGACAGTGTGGCCAAATTCGACGGCGATGAGTTCGGCCAGATCGGCGTCGATGACGTCGCCCGGCTTCATCATCTGGCCTTCCTTCATCAGGAACTTGATGACGTCGACGGCGCGCTCGGACATGCGCTGCGACAGTTCCTGGATGGTGATGGTTTCCGGCAGCACGACTTCACGCGTAATCTTCTCGCGCGTTTCCTGCATCTGGCTGCGGCGGAATTTTTCCTGGCGGCGGCGCATGGCCGACAGCGAACGACCACGGGCGCTGCCGTCTTCGTCGACATTGGCGGTCGTGACCGTCAGCTTGCCGCGGCGGCGCTCTTCGTCCGTCTTCGGACGAGTGGTAACGGGCTTAGCCGGTTCGGGGCGAACGACCTTGCCGCGTGCGGGGGCGCCACCACGCGGCGGGCCGCGATCGGTTTCTTCTTCATTGACCCGGCGGCGGTTGGCCGGTGTTTCAGCTGCAGGAGCGCCTGGGCGCGCCGGCTGTGGAGTTCCATCCGGACGACGAGCAACGACCGGAGCCGCAGTCGTCTGCGCTGCGGGCTTTGCTGCTTCCACCGGTGCGGGCGTCTCGACCTTGGGCTCGAGGGCGCGAGCGGCCTCTTCCTCGGCGCGGCGGGCAGCTTCAGCCTGCTCTACGATGCGGCGGGCAGCCTCTTCCTCGGCACGGCGTGCGTCTTCCTCGGCGCGACGAACCGCGTCGGCGGCGTCACGGATCTGGGCTTCGGCAAGCGCGCGGCGACGTGCATCCATTTCGCCAGCCGACAGATGGTTCAGAACCACCGGCCGCGACGAACGTTCCTGCTGCGGGCGCGGCTGGTTGTTCTGGTTGGGTTGCTGCGGCCGCTGCTGCTGGCCACCCGGCTGATGAATACGCGAAGCCGGCTGCGGCGGGCGCGGCGGCTGCGGCGTCGGTTCCGCGACACGCGTCACGGATGGTGCCGCGGCAGCTGTCGTCGAAGCAACGATGGGTTTTTCGTCTTCTGGGCGTAGCGGACGGCGCTTGCGGGTCTCAACCACGACCGCCTTGGTGCGACCGCGGCCCATATCCTGGCGCACGGTGCCCTGGTTCACGCCTGAAGGCTTCAGGGTGAGGGTCTTCTTACCCGATGCACTCAGCGTCTTGTCGTCTTGATTGTCGGTCATTCCGTTCCCGTTCCTTCGGACAGGGCCTCGGAAACGTCCGTTAGACCCTGTCGTTCAATGCATGTACCTTAATGAAGCGTCCGGTATCCACCGGTGACCGCGTCATTGTTTTCGCTGGCCAGCGCCGCCCGTAGCCCGGGACTGACCGCCGTTGCGGTACCGTTCGAGCAGGTTTGCGCGCTTCACTACACCCTGACCCGCCCGCCCTGCAAGCGCTGCGGCATGGATAAAAGCGTTCTGGCCCATCAGTTCTTCCATTTCCGTCTCCGTGAAGACACGGAACGACGGTATTTCCTTTTCGGTCTCCATCCCGAGATGCCAGGCCTTTCGGGCCTGGTCGATCTTGCGAACGCCGTCGGCGGCGGCATCGATCGCATGGAACACGGCAAGTGCCGAACCGTTGCGAACGGAGCCATCGACTTTCGACGAGCCATTGACGAACTGGCTCGCTTTGCGCGCCATGTGCATCATCCCGGCAAGCTGCACCACAAGAAGGCGGTCGACGGTGGCGCCGAGATCGCTCGGTGCCGTCACCTCCGCCTTCAGGGCGCGGGCAAACAGTTTCTTCGCCACTGCCTTGTCCACGAGCGCCCGGTCAAGCTTGACCCAGCAACCGCGTCCCGGCAGCTGCCGCTTCAGATCGGGAAAGATGGTCCCGTCCGGAGCGGCAACGAAGCGGATCAGCTCATCCGGCGATCCGCTTTCGCGTGTTACGATGCACATGCGTCCGTTCACGTCAGTCCCGAGATCGTCGTCCTCAGGCGCCGCATTCGGCTCAGTGGTGCTCGTCATGCTTCTTGCTCGGTCTCATCCTCCGCGACCTCTTCGGTCTCGGTGGCGAGATCGGCTTCGGTGATCCAGCCGGCCGACAGGCGAGCCTGTACGATCATCTGCTCGGCTTCGACGCGCGAGACTTCGAGCTTGGAGAACAGGCCTTCGAACTTCTTCGTTTCGCCGTTCTTGCGCTCGCTCCAGCCGACGAGATCGTCGGCGGCGCAGCCGGCGAAGTCCTCGATCGTCTTGATGCCGTCCTCACCGAGGGCGACCATCATCTGCGCGGTCATGCCGTTGATCTGACGCAGTTCGTCGGCAACGCCGAGCGCCTTGCGCTTCTCGTCCATTTCAGCTTCCAGGCGTTCCAGATATTCGCGGGCGCGGGTCTGGATTTCCTGGGCGGTGTCTTCGTCGAAACCATCGATGGAAGCGATTTCGTCGAGTTCGACATAGGCCAGTTCCTCGACGGCGGCAAAGCCTTCCGAGGCCAGAACCTGGCCGACCATCTCGTCGACGTCGAGCGCGTCCATGAACAGGTTGGTGCGCTCGTTGAATTCCTTCTGACGGCGCTCGGACTCTTCGGCTTCCGTCATGATGTCGATGTCCCAGCCGGTCAGCTGCGAAGCGAGGCGGACGTTCTGGCCGCGACGGCCGATGGCCAGCGACAGCTGTTCGTCCGGAACCACGACTTCGATGCGCTCGGCATCTTCATCGAGAACGACCTTGGAGACCTCAGCCGGCTGCAACGCGTTGACGACGAAGTTCGCCGGCTCGTTGGACCACGGAATGATGTCGATCTTTTCACCCTGCAACTCGGCGACGACGGCCTGAACGCGCGAACCGCGCATACCGACGCAAGCGCCGACCGGATCGATCGACGAGTCGTTCGAAATGACGGCGATCTTGGCGCGCGAGCCCGGATCGCGGGCAACCGACTTCACCTGGATGATGCCGTCGTAGATTTCCGGCACTTCCATGGTGAAGAGCTTGACCATGAACTGCGGATGCGTACGCGACAGGAAGATCTGCGGGCCGCGCTGTTCGCGGCGCACGTCGTAGACATAGGCGCGAACGCGGTCGCCGTAGCGGAAGTTTTCGCGCGGGATCATTTCGTCGCGGCGGATGATGCCTTCGCCACGGCCGAGATCGACGATGACGTTGCCGTATTCGACGCGCTTGACGGTGCCGTTGACGATTTCGCCGACGCGATCCTTGAATTCGTCGAACTGGCGGTCACGCTCGGCTTCGCGCACTTTCTGCACGATAACCTGCTTGGCCGACTGGGCGGCGATGCGGCCGAAATCCATCGGCGGCAGCGGATCGGCGATGAAGTCGCCAAGGGCTGCGTCCGGGTTGCGGTCGCGGGCCAGTTCCAGCGGGATCTGCGTGGAATAGTCCTCGGCCTTTTCGACGACTTCGAGCAGGCGCTGCAGACGGATTTCGCCGGTCTTCGGATTGATGTCGGCGCGGATGTTCGATTCCGTGCCGTAACGCGAGCGCGCGGCCTTCTGGATCGCGTCCGCCATCGCGGCAAGCACGATCTCGCGGTCGATGACTTTTTCGCGCGCCACTGCATCTGCAATCTGCAGAAGTTCTAGCCGGTTCGCACTGACTGCCATGTTTAGTCTCCGTCTTCCTGCCCTGGGGTTCCCGTCCCGTTAGGCGGTTCGTTGATCGGTTATTCTTCTTCGTCCGCTTCGTTCTGGTTCGCAGCCTCGGCCTTAGCCTGCTTGTCGGCGCGCAACGCATCGCGGATAAGATCGTCCGTCAGGATCAGCTTGGCTTCGGCCAGCGTGCTGAACGGAATGGTGACCTTCGGTTCTTCGCCATAAGCGACCTGGTCGCGCTCGATCGTGAAGCCATCGTCATTGACGTCGGTGATCTTGCCGCGAAACCGCTTGCGGTTGTCCACCAGGATCGAGGTCTCGCACTTGACGATGTGGCCGTTCCAGCGGACGAAATCCGACTTGCGCACCATCGGGCGGTCGATGCCGGGCGAAGAGACTTCCAGATGATACGCCTTATCGACCGGATCTTCCACATCAAGTACCGGTGAAATCGCCGTCGAGACCGCTTCGCAGCCCTGGACGTTCATGGTGCCGTCGTTGCGCTCGGCCATAACCTGCAATGTCAGGCCGTTCTGGTTCATGAGGCGAACACGCACCAGGCGAAAGTCCATGCCGACGAGCACGGGCTCGATGATGGCGGCGATGCGCTGGTCAAGGCCGGTTTCGACGATCAGCCGTGGTTCATTGATATCTTCTGCGATTGTCACTTCAGACAAGCGTTCACTCCTGCAGTGTGCTGCAATTGGGAGATCGAGGTAATAAAAAAGAGCGGGTCCTTGCGGCCCACTCTTCATCACACGATCAAGAATTTGAAGCGGATATAATCCCGTTCCCGCCAAATTGCAAGGCATTCACGCCGGAACCCCGCCCTGCCACCTATTTCAGCACGCCAAGCATCGAGCTGTCGGGATAGCAGGTCGGTTTCATACCGCTTTTTGCTTGCCACTGGCCGATCGACCGCCTTGTCTTGTAGCCGGGCAATCCGTCGGTGCCGCCGACATCGTAGCCCTTGCGTTCCAAAGTCTTCTGCATGCCGGCGACATCGGAGCGCAGCATCTTGCCGACATCGCCCCATTGCCCCTGGAAAGCGCCGGAGCCATAAGCGATGCGGTCGGCGAGATTGCCGATATAAAGACCGTAGAGGTCGGAATTATTGTATTCCTTGATGGTGTAGAAGTTCGGCGTGACGATGAACTCCGGCCCGTCCCGGCCGGCCGGCACCAGCATCATGCCGCCGGCGCGCAGTTCATCGGAGGGAAAAGCCTTCCCAGCGATTCTGGTAATCCCGAGCGATGTCCATTGCGAAATCGGCTTGGCGAGATCCGGCCCTTCCTGCGCGCAGGAAACATTGTCCGGGATCGTCACTTCGTAACCCCAGCCACGGCCGCGCTGCCAGCCCTTCTGCACAAGATAGTTGGCTATGGAGGCAAGCGTATCCGGTACGGAGGTCCAGATGTTGCGATGGCCGTCGCCGTCGAAATCGACGGCATATTTCAGGTAGCTGGTCGGCATGAACTGCGGCTGGCCGAGTGCGCCGGCCCAGGATCCCATGAACTGATCGGGCGCGACATCGCCATGCTCGAGAATTTGCAGACCGGCAATCAACTCGGTGCGAAACATCTCCTTGCGGGTCGACATGAAGGCCTTGGTCGCCAGCACCTGCACCGCGGAATTCGGCAGTTTGGCCGCGCCGAAGCCGGTCTCACGGCCCCAGATGGCAAGCAGGATTGGACCGGGCACGCCATAGACCTTCTCGATCCGCTTCAGCGCCGGGCCATATTGCGAGGCAAAGCTGCGCCCCGTCGTCGCCAGCCTCTGCAGCCGTCCTTCATTGAAGTAGGGCGCGGGCGAGGAGAACTCCGCTTGGGTCTGTTTCTGCTCCTTAGGCTTCGGAAAGCCGGGCGGGGCGAGATCGGGCAGGCTCCAGTTCAGCGCTACGCCGGCGAAGGCGGTGCGGAAGGTCTTTTCGGAAATGCCATCCTTTTTTGCCTCGGGCCAGAGATCCCTTTGGATCCAAGTCTGGAACTGGGCTTCGACATCGGCCTTCGAGGCGGCGAAGGCGGGAATGGGAAGGAGGGTTAGGAGGAGGATGCAGATGAAGGAAAGGAAGTGCCGAGTTTGCCGCACCTCCGGCACCCCCCTCTGTCGCTTTCGCGACATCTCCCCCACAAGAGGGGAGATCGTTGGGAGTTTGCCAAGCCCTCCATCGAAGCAATGCGCTTCAGTTTCCGCAGACAGGATGCCGGTTTGAGGCGAGATGGTGCCGCAAGTTACCAATCTCCCCACTTGTGGGGGAGATGTCACGAAGTGACAGAGGGGGGTATGCACTCTCCTCATATTCCGTCCCTCCCTCAAATCGCCGTCCGCGCCCGTAATGCCGCCGTCAGCGTGCCTTCGTCGAGATAGTCGAGTTCGCCGCCGACGGGTACGCCGTGGGCCAATCGGGTGATCTTCACCTCAAGGCCGGCGAGCTGGTCTGTTATATAGTGTGCGGTGGTCTGTCCTTCGACGGTGGCGTTGACGGCGATGATGATTTCGCGGATGCCGCCTTCGCCAACACGCTGGATCAGGCCGCGAATGTTGAGATCGTCGGGGCCGACGCCGTCGAGCGGCGAGAGAACGCCGCCGAGCACATGATAGGCAACATTCATCGCGGCGGCGCGCTCCAGCGCCCAGAGGTCGGAGACATCCTCGACGACGATGATGACCGACTGGTCACGGCGATCGTCGGTGCAGACGGTGCAGGGGTCGACGGTATCGACATTGCCGCAGCGCGAGCAGATCTTCACCTTGTCATAGGCCTCGCCCATGGCATGGGAGAGAGGGCCGAGCAGCTGGTCCTTCTTCTTGATCAGGTGCAATGCGGCGCGGCGCGCCGAGCGCGGTCCAAGACCCGGCACCTTTGCCAGGAGCTGGATGAGTTTCTCGATTTCGGGGCCGGTGACTCGCTTTGCCATGGGAGGCTTTTAGCCCATATGCTTGCGGAACGGAATCGCCGAAGGGATGATCGCCCCATGAAAATTCTGGCCGTCTGCATCGGCGCCGCCGAAATCCTGCCCGGCAAGAAATACCGGACTGGTATCAACAAGCATGTGGTTGGCGGTGCCGTCATGATCGACGCCGAAGGTCTCATTGGCGACGCCATCTGCAATCGCAAGCATCATGGTGGATGCGATCAGGCCGTTTATGTCGAGGGATCCCTGACGCTGGACTGGTGGTCGCACGAGCTCGGACGCCGGCTGGAGCCCGGTTCTTTCGGCGAGAATATCGTCATCGAAGGGCTGGACAATTGCGACGTCAGCGTCGGCGACAGGTTCATAGCCGGCGATCTTGTTCTGGAGGTTACCTCGGCCCGTATTCCCTGTGCCACCTTCGCGGCAAAGATGGGTGACCCGAAATTCGTCAAACGCTATTTCCAGGCGCGCCGCCCCGGCATTTATTGCAGGGTCATCGAGGTCGAAACGGTCGCCGCCGGAGCGGCGGTGACCCATATCCCCTATGCGGGGGCCAGGGTCACCATGCCGGAAATGATCGCCACCCACGGCCAGCGATTGTCGCCGCAGGACCGGGCGCGCTATCTCTCCGCACCCATTCACCACAAGCTGCGGGCGATGCTCGAAAGCGAAGCCGTCGGTTCCTAGGCTTGCCGCACGGAGATCCTGGCGGCTATTTCAAGGACGCTTCCGGCTTTGGTCTTTCAGCTGAGCCCTGCCGAGAACCGCCGGAAAAGAGCCAGTCCCTCGGGCCAGTCGCCGATCCCCGAGGCGGAATTGATGTGGCCGAGCGGGCCGACATCGATGAATTCGCTGCCCCAGACGGAGGCGCTTTCCTTGGCATAGTCGAACGGGCCGTAGGGATCGTCGGTGCTGGTGACGAGAAGCGACGGAAACGGCAGCCTTCTGCGTGGTGGATTGGCGAAGCTGGGGGCTTCACCCAGATAGACCTCTCCTGTCGGATCCGGCACCGCGACGAGGAAAGCTCCGAGGATTTCCGTTTTCGCGGACACCGCCCAATGCGCGATGAACTGGCAGGCAAGGCTATGGGCGATGAGGATCGGCGGCGTCTTCGCCCGGCCGATCTCGCGATCGAGCGCGGCGATCCAGTCGATAAGCTCCGGCCTGTCCCAGCTCGCCGGTTGAAACCGGCGCATTCGCGGGTCCTGCCGTTCCCACAGGGTTTGCCAATGGCCTTCTCCGGACCCGCCAAGGCCGGGCAGGACGATGATATCGCTCATGTTTATCCTCTTGCTTTCTGTTGACGGGGCAAGACTGGCATGTCGCTTCCGTCATTGACATTGCAATCCATCGGATAAAACTTGGGGCCGCCGATGAATTGAAGGTTCAAAATGGAAAGCTTCGAGAGAGACCTGGATCCGACCGATCTGTCGATGATCGAGATTTTGCAGCAGGATGGGCGAATTTCCATATCGGAACTCGGCCGTCGCGTTGGCCTGTCGCAGCCGGCCGCGTCCGAGCGCCTGAAGCGGCTGGAGGAGCGCGGCATCATCGCTGGCTATCGCGCCATCGTCGATCCCGCCGCTGTCGGCCTCGGCATGATGGCCGTCATCCGGTTGCGGACGACGCATGAGCATATCCGCCCCTACCTCAAGCAGTTTTCGGAAATGCCGGAGATCATCGAGGTCCTGCGGCTGACCGGCGAGGATTGTTTCCTGCTCAAGGTGCTGGTGCCGTCGCCCGCCGACCTTGAAACCATCGTCGATTCCATCGCCCGGCATGGCGCCGTGACGACATCGCTGGTGTTGCGGAACGAGCCGGCGAAACCGATCGGCCGCGAACTCATCCGCAAGACGGCGGTGCGCTGAACCTGTTTGGGAGTGCGCCTATCAGAAAGGCATCTTGAAGCCGGGCGGGATCGGCAGGCCGGCGGTGAGTTCGCGGGTCTTTTCGGCGGTGATCGCCTCGGCCTTGTCCTGGGCGTCCTTGTTGGCGGCGACGATCAGGTCCTCGAGGATCTCGACGTCGTCTTCCTTGAAGAGCGACGGGTCGATCTTGATGCCCAGCATCAGGCCCTTGCCGTTGACGCTGACAGTGACGAGGCCGCCTCCTGCCTTGCCTTCGACGCGGATGTCGGCGATCTCAGCCTGCATCTTCTCCATCTTGGCCTGCATTTCTTTCACTTTGCCCATCATGCCCATGATGTCGCGCATCGTCGATCGTCCTTCTTCCGCGTCTTTCATTATGATTTAATACAATATGTTTCGAAAGCCACCCAACAGATTTTACTGTGTGGCTGTTCGATTCCGCACCGTACCCTTAGAATTCGATGTCATCGCCCGGCAGGATATCGCCTTCGTCGGATTCGGCGGCTGCCGGCGCGGCGACCTGTTCCTCTTCCTCGATATCCGGCGCACGCACGCGCACGTCAATGATTTTGGCGCCCGGAAATTGCGTCAGGATTGCCGCGACATCGGGGTCTTGACGGGCATCGGCGACCCGCTGCCGCTGCGCATTCGCTTCGGCTTCCACCACTGTCGGCTCGCCTTCGTCGCGGCTGAGGCTGACGATCCAGTGGATGCCGGTCCATTCCTTCAGTTTGACGGCAAGCTCGTTGAGCAGCGTACCCGGCGCGCCCGGCGTCAGGCTGACGTCGAGCCGGCCGGGTTCCAGCCGCACGGGACGGACGAAACTGCGCACCATCGCCTTCAGCTTCGGATCGCGCTTCTGGCCGGCGAGTTCGGCAATATCGGTCATCGAATTAATGGCAACCAGCGGCTTTGGTGCTTCCGCCGGCTTCTGTTCGATGCGGCCGACCGGAGCCGAATCCGGCTGGGTATTCGGAACCGCACGCAGCATGGCGACCGGTGCCTGTGGGGTGGGCCGTGGCGGAGCAGTTTCGACCGCCCGCGCCATGACATTGCCCTGATAGGAAACCTGTGTTCCGCCTCCATTGCCATTGGGCGAAGCGGGCGAGGGACGTGCGCCTCCATTGCCATTGCCGTCGGAGAATTCGGCAAGCCGCCGCGCCGCATCTTCCGGTGCCGGTAGATGGGCGGCATGCGCCAGGCGGATCAGCACCATTTCGGCGGCACCGGCGGTGCGCGCCGCGCTCTCGGTTTCCGGTATGCCCTTCAACAGCATTTGCCAGATACGCGACAGCGTGGTGACCGCCACGCCCTGTGCGAATTCCGCCGCCTTGTTGCGTTCCACTTCGCTCAGCGACGGATCGTTGGCAGCGTCGGGGACATATTTCAGGCGGGTGACGAGATGGGTGAAGTCGGCAAGGTCGGTCAGTACGACGACGGGATTGGCGCCTGCCTCGTACTGGCTGTTGAACTCCGCCAAGGCGGCCGCGACATCGCCCTGGATGATGTGGTGGAAGAGATCGACGATGCGGGCGCGGTCGGCAAGCCCGAGCATCGAGCGGACGGCGTCGGCAACGACCACGCCGCTGCCATGCGCAATCGCCTGGTCGAGCAGCGACAGGCCGTCGCGGGCCGAGCCTTCGGCGGCGCGGGCGATCATGGCGAGCGCTTCCGGCTCAGCCTCGATGCCTTCCTTGGCCGAAATGGTGGTGAACAATCCCACCAGATCCGAGGCGCTGATGCGGCGCAGGTCGAAGCGCTGGCAGCGCGACAGCACGGTGATCGGCACCTTGCGGATTTCGGTGGTGGCGAAGATGAATTTCACATGCTCCGGCGGCTCTTCCAGCGTCTTCAACAATCCGTTGAAGGCGGCCGTCGACAGCATGTGCACTTCGTCGATGATATAGACCTTGTAGCGCGCCGAAACCGGGCGGTAACGCACCTGCTCGATGATCTCGCGGATATCGTCGATGCCGGTATGCGAAGCGGCGTCCATCTCGATGACGTCGACATGCCGGCCTTCCATGATCGCCTGGCAATGTTCGCCGGGCTCGCGAAGGTCGATGGTCGGGCGGTCGATCTCGGGGGTTCGATAGTTGAGCGCGCGCGCCAGGATGCGGGCCGTCGTCGTCTTGCCGACACCGCGCACGCCGGTCAGCATATAGGCCTGGGCTATACGGCCGGTTTCGAACGCGTTGGTCAGCGTGCGAACCATCGGTTCCTGGCCGACCATCAGGTCTGTGAAATCCTTGGGACGATATTTGCGGGCCAGAACCCGGTAACCGGTGCCGGTCGAAGCGGCATCTTTTGCTTGTCGCTCGGTGTCGCTCATGGCCCTGCTTATTGCCCGCAGAAAGCCGGGCCTTGCTTTCAAAAAGGGTGGGAGGCTGGCACGATGACCCGTGCCGGGCTCGTTGGGGCTGCTTCCTTCCGGACCTGACCCAGTTGGCGAGTGGCTCGTCCACCACCAACCTCCCGGAGGCACATATCGGCAATATCGTCATCAAAAGCAAGCCAAGGTCAAAAAAAACTGCTAAACATTTGAAAAAACACCGGAGGATCAACCATTGAAGGAATTTACGCTCGACGATCGTCTGGCGAATGACAGCGTTTCCGTGACGATCACCGGCCTTTGCGACGTGCGCCTGTCGAAGGACAGCCGCTGGCCGTGGCTGGTGCTGGTGCCCCGCCGGCCCGGCATATCGGAAATATTCGAGCTGACCCCGCTCGACCAGATTCTCCTGACCTTCGAGACCAACAAGGTGGCCGCTGCCCTGAAGACGGTGACCGGGGCGACAAAAATCAACGTCGGGGCTCTTGGAAATATCGTCCGACAGCTTCATGTTCATGTGATTGCACGGTTCGAAGGGGACGCGAACTGGCCCGGTCCGATCTGGGGCCACGGCAAGGCGGAACCCTATACGGACGAAGACATGAACAGCTTCATAGCCAAGTTGCGGGACACGCTTTCACAATGAACCACTCGATCTTCTCTTCGGATGCGCCTCACCCGGAAGCCAGCAGCCTCACGGCCTTTGCGGAAAACCAGCTAAACCGGGACGCTGAGCATCGTGACGAGGAATCGGTCCAGCGCGCGCTTTCGAAGGAAGGCACGCATATTCTTGCTTTTGCCAGGGACAGGCTGGTTCTGAAGCATGACGGGCAGGTGCTCGATCCGCTGTTTGCGCGCTACGAACTGCAGGAACTCGATCCGGATTGGGAAGCGGCCGTGCTGCTCGGTTACCGCAAGACTGGCGAGCCACGGCTGGCCGTGCCGGTGCGCATCAACGCCGACGATCTCGCCAGCCACTATAAGCCCGCCGACATGCGCTCGCTCTGGCGCGATTTCCTGCTTGAAGGCGAAATTCTCGGCGAGGCGGCGCAGGGCGTAAGCCTCATCCGCTGGAACAGCGACAACCGCTTCTGCGGCCGCTGCGGCTCGGTCATGGAAAGCCGTATCGGCGGCTACAAGCGGGTCTGCACGGGCTGCGAACACATGATCTTCCCGCGCACCGATCCTGTCGTCATCATGCTGACCGTCGATGAGGAGAAGAATCTCTGCCTGCTCGGCCGCAGCCACCATTTCGCGCCGGGCATGTATTCCTGTCTCGCCGGTTTCGTCGAGCCGGGGGAAACCATCGAGAATGCCGTGCGCCGCGAGACGCATGAGGAGTCGGGAATCCAGGTCGGCCGCGTGCGCTATCATGCCTCGCAGCCCTGGCCGATGCCACATTCGCTGATGATCGGCTGCTATGCCGAGGCGAAGTCAACGGAGATCCAAATCGACGCCACCGAGCTCGACGATTGCCGCTGGTTCACACCGGAAGAGACGCTCGAAATGCTCGATCGCGTCTCGGCTTCCGGCAACACCTCCCCGCCCAAGGGCGCCATCGCCCACCGCCTGATGCGCGATTGGGTGGAATGGAAACGATAGGTACTCCTTCCCCATGGCGCGCTCGGAACGCTTGCTGACCCTGCTGCAGACGCTCCGGCGCTATCGCCGTCCGGTCAGCGGCGCGGTTCTGGCGGAGGAAACCGGCGTCAGCCTGCGCACGCTCTATCGTGATATTGCCAGCCTCCAGTCGCAGGGTGCGATGATCGAGGGCGAGCCGGGCATCGGCTATGTGCTGAAACCCGGCTTCATGCTGCCGCCGATGATGTTCTCCCAGGACGAGATCGAAGCCCTGGTGCTCGGCTCCCGCTGGGTGGCGCGTGCCGCCGACGCGCGCCTGGCCGCCGCCGGCGCGGACGCGCTCGCCAAGATCGCCGCCGTATTGCCCGATGAGATGCGGGAGACCGTCGAGCAGGCGACGCTTGTCGTTGCCACCCGCCGCGCGCTGGAGGACAAGGCCGACCTCTCCCTCATGCGCAAGGCGATCCGCTCCGAACGCATCGTGCAACTCACCTATGGCGATGTGAACGGGGCCATTTCGACCCGGCGCATCTGGCCCTTTGCGCTTGGCTATTTCGATGAGGTACGCATGGTCATGGGCTGGTGCGAATTGCGCGAGGATTTTCGTCACTTCCGTGCCGATCGCATTGTCGACTTCGCGGTGCTGGAGACCCGCTACCCGCGCCGCCGCGTCGTCCTGGCCAAGGAATGGCATAAGCAGCAGGGCCTTGCCCATGATTGATTCCTGAGCAGTAGACTACTGCCAGAAACTGTCAGCATGGGCGGTTAGTATCGGTTCCATTCCACACAGGAAGGAGGACCGATCATGGAAAGCCCCGCTTTCATCGCCAGAGAGGACAGGCGTCGTTCAGCAGTTGAGGCGTCTTGGGCGCAAGCCTGGCCGCAACGTCTTGCGCAGGCGGCACGTCACTGTTTTGCGTGGCACCATTCTCGCCTCGATCTCGACGAAGCGCCCGATGTTGTGAAACGCGATCTCGGTTTTCTCGACGGCTGCGCACCGTATCGCGAGGACAGCCGCCTGCGATAAGCGCCCCCTGAAAAGCATCCAAGCCAACCCCTCGACAAATATCTGCTCCGGCACGGTCCATCATGACCTGCCGGCCGGGGCTGATATTGCCGTCATATCCCCTAATGCCAAGAGGAATATCCCAATGACCAGCCCGAACCTCATCATCTTCTACGTCAAGGACCCGGCCGAAAGCATACCCTTCTATCGCGACCTGCTCGGCCGCGAGCCGGCCGTCGCCGCGCCGAATTTCGTGGCTTTTCCGCTCGACAATGGGTTCACGCTCGGCCTCTGGCGCCGCAGCAGCGTCGAACCGCAACCATCCGCCATCGGCAGCCGCGGCGAACTCGCCTTCATGGTCGAGGGCGAAGGCGCGGTCGCGGAACATTACAAGGACTGGAAAGCGCGCGGCCTGCCGGTCGCACAAGAGCTGACGACACTGGATTTCGGCCCGACCTTTGTCGTGCTGGATCCGGATGGGCATCGGTTGAGGGTTTGTGAGCCGGATAAGTGAGTTGTGAGGCTGTCACCCGCCCTCGTGGTTCGAGGCTACAGCCCTCCGGGCTTTCGCACCTCACCATGAGGGCTGATCTTTTGGGTCCCGTCACGGAGCCCACTCCACCTCATGGTGAGGTGCGCTGCGGTGGGAGCGGAGTGAAAACGGTAGGGCCTCGAACCACGAGGTGGCCCCCGGGGGCTGGCGGCAGCTACTAAAGCTGCCCCCGCATCGGGTGCCCCTTATAGACACCCAGAATCCTGACTTTTTCCGAGAAGAATCGCAATTCCTCCAGCGCGCGTTGCACATTCGCGTCGGTCGGATGGCCTTCGATGTCGGCGTAGAACTGCGTCGCTACAAAACGGCCGCCGAGCTGGTAGCTTTCGAGCTTCGTCATGTTGATGCCGTTGGTGGCGAAGCCGCCGAGCGCCTTGTAGAGCGCTGCCGGAATGTTGCGGACGTTGAAGACGAAGGTGGTGACGATCTTTTCTTCCGGTGAGCTGCGCTCCGCCCATTTCTCCTCACGCGACAATATGACGAAGCGCGTCACGTTGTCCTCGGTATCCTCGACATTTTCGGCAATGATATCGAGCTTGTAGAGGTCGGCGGCAAGCCGCGGTGCAAGGGCTGCCATCGTACGGTCGCCGGTTTCCTGCACCAGCTTGGCAGCACCCGCCGTATCGCCGGCGACGACCGGTTTCCAGCCATTGGCGCGCACGATCTTGCGGCACTGGCCGAGCGCGTGGATATGGCTGTGTACGGTGCGGATCTCTTCCTTTTTCACGCCCGGCAGCACCATCAGCTGGAAGCGGATCGGCATGAAATATTCGCCGACGATATGCAGGTTCGATTCGGGCAGCATATGGTGGATGTCGGCAACGCGACCGGCGATCGTGTTCTCGATCGGGATCATGCCGAGATCGGCCTCACCATTGTCGACGGCGGCGAAAGCATCCTCGAAGGTCTGGCAGGGCAGCGGCTCCATGGTCGGGAACATGTCGCGGCAGGCCATGTCGGAATTGGCGCCAAACTCGCCCTGGAACGAGATCTTGTTGGTCATGGTGGTCATGGGACTGCCTTTAGGGGAGAGGTTCCGTCAGCGAGAGGCGCCGGAAAGGATGCGTCGGGCCTTTTCGAGGTCGGCGGGAGTATCGACACCGAGCGGGATCGTGTCAACGATCTCGACATCGATGCGCATGCTGGCTTCCAGCGCCCGCAATTGCTCCAGCGATTCGCGCAGTTCGAGCGGCGACGGGCCGAGGCTGACGAACTTCTCAAGTGCTGCGCGACGATAGGTATAGAGGCCGATGTGATGATAGAGCGGACCCTTGCCGTAAGGGGCGGTGGTGCGCGTAAAATAGAGCGCGCGCAGCCGGTTTTCGGAAATCGCCGAGCCGACGACCTTGACCACGCTCGGCAGAGTCTTTTCTTCCTCATCCTTGATCTCGACGGTCAACGTTCCGATGTCGACGGCCGGATTGTCGAGCGGGCGCAGCGCCGCGTGAATGGTCTGGGGATCGATGGTTGGCAGGTCGCCTTGAACATTGACGATGATCTCGACGCGTCCATCGGGATCGACGGCCTTCAGGGCCTCATAAATGCGGTCCGAGCCGGATTGATGATCCCTACGCGTCATGACGACCTCGAAACCGGCATTGGCGACGGCGGCATAAGTGTCATCATGATCGACGGCGACGACGATGCGACCGATCGCCGCCTCGCGCGCCCGCTTGGCAACCTGTACGATCATGGGCAGGCCGCAAATATCGGCAAGCGGTTTGCCCGGCAGGCGTGTGGACGCCATCCGGGCCGGAATGAGCACCAGCGTCTTGTCTAAGTTGGAATCTGTCATCGTTGGGCCTTCTATTCCCGCCGTAAAAGTGTCAAAACGTCTCACGGTGGAGACCGTTTACAGAGTTGCAAGAAACAGCCAAAAGACATAGGTTTCGCGCGAATTCAAGATGGGCCGGCAGTTACTGCCGGAGGCGAGGGGAGCATAGCAGATGAATTCATCCTACGTGAACATGGGTGTCGGGGCACTTCTAGCCACACTTTTTGTGCTGAAGTCCGTGTCGCTTGCGTCAGGATATATTTTCCATTCAGAGGTGCCGGAAAAGCCCGGCTTCGAAATTGTCGCCGCCGAGGCGCCGGCTGGGGATGCCGGCGGCAAGGCTGCCGAGGCAAAGGAAACGCCGATCGCGCAATTGCTGCAGACGGCCGATGCCAAGGTCGGCGAAACGATCTTCAAGAAGTGTCAGGCCTGTCATTCCGGGGAAAAGGGAGGGCCGAACAAGGTTGGCCCCGATCTCTGGGGGATCGTCGACCGTCCGGTCGCCGAACATGAGGGCTTTGCCTATTCTGCCGGCATCAAGACCTTCTCCAAGGACGGCGCGGAAAAGTGGACCTACGATCATCTTTATCACTTCGTAGCCGCGCCGAAGAAGTTCATTTCCGGAACGGCCATGGGCTTTGCCGGTCTGCCGAAGGAAAAGGACCGCGCCGATCTGATCGCCTATCTGCGTACGCTGGCCGATACGCCGGTACCGCTGCCCGATCCGAACGCAGCGCCGGCGCCTGCCGCGACGAACTAGAGCAATTCCAGGCGAATGATTGCCAAAAGCCCGGTCGTTTCGGCCGGGCTTTTGGCCGTTCCGGCGACTTTCAGACCGAATGCCGGCGCGACCTCGTTCTCTGATCGAGGTCATAGACCTTAAGCCCGTCTTCGGCGCCCGGCGGCACGCGCCAGTCCTCCGCCCGTAGCGCCTTGCGCGCGTCGCACAGGCCAGCCTCCCAATGTTCGTGCATCGACAGCGCGGAAAACTCATAGTCCTTCGAATGCGAGCGGAACTGCTTGTTACGATAGATCAGGTGGATGATGGTGACGCTGTAGTCGGAGCACTGCGCTTTCAGCTTCTGGATCGCGGGGTCAACCTTGGCTTCGTCCGGCAGGAGCGCGTAAAGCTCCGAGATGGTGCGGCGCAGGCGGTGGCGCTCGAGAAACAGGTCGGTGTTGAGCCGGGTGCGGCTGGAATAGGTGATATCCTTGCGCCGCTCCTCGACTTCTTCGAGATCCTGCGGCTGCGGGCCGACGGCGCTGAAGAGATCGACCTGGAAGACCACTGTATCCACGTCGGCGGCATTACGCAGCACGTAGGTCAGCGGCGTGTTGGAGACCAGGCCGCCGTCCCAATAATATTCGCTGCCGATCTTGATGGCCGGAAAGCCGGGCGGCAATGCGCCGCTTGCCATGATGTGCTCGGGTTTGATCTGGACTTCCCGGTTGTCGAAGAAGGCGAAATTGCCGGTTCGGACATTGACGGCGCCAAGGCTGAGCCGCACCGGTCCATGGTTGATGCGATCGAAATCGATATGGTCGAGCAGGGTCTGGCGCAGTTGCTCCGTGTCATAGATGCTGGTCGCGCTCGCCGAACCACGCGCCTGTAACCAGGATGGGATCTGCCAGGGCGAAAAGAAGCCGGGCACGCCAAAGGTCGAGACCCACCAGCTGCTGACCGTACGGTAAAAGGGGTTGGTGCTGCGCTGCTTCTCCATCAGGAGGTCGACCGGCATCTGCACGCTGACCTTGTTCCAGAAGGAGCGCAGCTTCTCCAGCCGCTCGCCCGGCACATTGCCCGCCATGATCGCGGCGTTGATGGCGCCGATCGAGATGCCGGCGATCCAGTCCGGTTCGATATTCTGTTCCCTCAGCGCCTCGAAGGCGCCTGCCTGATAGGAGCCGAGCGCACCGCCGCCCTGCAGGACGAAAACCTTCTGCGCATAGGCCGAGGCCGGATTGCTGGTCAGTGGCGCTGCAATATTCATGGTTCCATCCTTAGCTGCGCTCCATTCTTAGCGGCGGCTATGCGCAAATATATGACCATTTTCCTGCCTGCTTCTCCGAAACCGGAGATATATCGTCGCGGCATTCAAGCCGGCATAAGCCTGCCGCATGCTCTAGCCGAGCAAATAGGCCCAAAGCGACACCGTGAACGCGCCGAGCGCGGTTGTCAGCGTGATCGTCGATGCAGCGAGACTGTGACCGACACCGAAGCGATTGGCAATCAGCCAGGCATTGACGCCGGTCGGGACCGCGGCGGTCAGCACGAGGGCGGCCCGCCATTCCGGGCTGAGGCCGAGCAGATAGCTCGCCGCCAATACGCAGGCCGGTAAGAGGACGAGCTTGAAGGCCGCTGTGACACTGGCAAGGCCGAGATTGCCCGAAACTCCATATTGCCGGAGCGCCATGCCGAGTGAAATCAATGCGGCCGGGCCGGCGATATTGGCGATGTTGTCGACAACGGTGCTAAGCGTTGCCGGCAAGGGAATGCCGACGAGATGCACGACAAGCCCGCCGAGAAGCCCGATGACCAGCGGATTGCGGATGAGGTTCTTGCCGACATGTTGCAGGAGTTGCAGCACGTTGCGGCCGCCACCGCCGTTTTCCTTACGTTCGGCCTGCTCCATCAGCAGCGTGCCGGCGATCATCATGGTCGGCAGATGCACGGCAATCAGGATCGACATCGCCATGATGCCGTCAGGGCCGACGGTGCGTCCCACCAGCGGCAGGCCGATGAAAATCGTGTTGGCGAAGGCGGAGGACACGCCGGCAAGCACCCCGATGCGTGCGTCCCGCCCGAACAGCCGTGTCGCCATCAGATGGCCGGCCGTCCAGGTGACCGCGACGCCGGCAAAATAGGCTGCCCACAACCGAAACGGCGAGGCGCCGCGAAAATCTGCCGTTGCAATCGTCTGGAACAACAGGAGCGGCACGGCGATCTTGAAAACGAACTCGCTCATCGCCTCGCCGACACTCGCCGTCAGTACACCGGTGCGCACGATCACCCAGCCGACGAGGATCAGCAGGAAAACCGGGAGAACATCGGAAAAGATTTCGGACATGCTGGGCGAGGAATATGTGGGGTGGGATCCAAGGATATGATCCCAGAGTTGTAACAGCTTGTCTCATCCTGGAAAGCCGAAAAGCAGGCGGGAACAAAAAAAGCGGGCAAAGCCCGCTTTTCAGCGTCCGGTCCCCGCCGGAGTCCTCCCGGTGCACAAGCCGCCAGTTCATCCGTGGTCAGCGCGCGTACCGGTGAGGCGGAAGGTATCATACCTTCCCAGACTGGCTTTGGATGCCTTGTCAGCATCCCATGCCAGCCGCTTCACAAGCATTTACAGGTGGAAAATGACAGGCAAATGACCGAGCGCGATTTTGTTATTCGGCAGAACGCGGATTCTTCTTCCAAACTTCCGAAAAACCGATAATACCGATTAACGGCTATCACCAATACCGGGGCTCCTTCTTGATGACTCGTTTCGATGTACTGACCGTTGGCAATGCTATCGTCGACATTATCGCGCGCTGCGACGATCAATTTCTGATCGACAACAAGATCACCAAGGCAGCGATGAATCTCATCGATGCCGAGCGCGCCGAACTTCTCTATTCGCGCATGGGCCCGGCGCTCGAAGCCTCCGGCGGCAGCGCCGGCAACACGGCGGCGGGTGTGGCGAATTTTGGCGGCAGGGCCGCTTATTTCGGCAAGGTTGCGGAAGACCAACTCGGAGAGATCTTCGAGCACGACATCCGCGCCCAGGGCGTGCATTACGAGACCAAGCCGAAGGGCACGTTCCCGCCGACGGCCCGCTCGATGATCTTCGTCACCGAGGACGGCGAGCGCTCGATGAACACCTATCTCGGCGCCTGTGTCGAGTTTGGCCCGGAAGACGTCGAACCCGATGTCGTCGCCGAAGCCAAGGTCACCTATTTCGAGGGCTATCTCTGGGATCCGCCGCGCGCCAAGGAAGCAATCCGTGAATGCGCCCGCATCGCTCACGCCCATGGCCGGGAGGTGTCGATAACGCTGTCCGACAGCTTCTGCGTCGGCCGTTATCGCGACGAATTCCTTGACCTGATGCGTTCCGGCACCGTCGACATCGTCTTTGCCAATCATGACGAGGCCCTGTCGCTCTACGAGACCGAGGATTTCGACACGGCGCTGCGATTGATCGCCGCCGACTGCAAGATTGCGGCCGTCACCACCGGCAAGGACGGGGCAGTGATCGTGCGCGGCAATGAGCGCTATGTCGTCGATGCTCATCCGATCGAGGAGCGTGTCGACACCACCGGCGCCGGCGATCTCTTCGCCGCCGGTTTCCTGTTCGGCTATACCCAGGGCCGCAGCCTCGAAGATTGCGGCAAGCTCGGCAACCTCGCGGCTGCTATCGTTATCGAGCAGATCGGCCCTCGGCCGATGAAATCATTGTCGGAAGCCGCCAAGGAATTTGGGCTTCTCTAAAAGCCCGTTCGTGCTTCCAATCGAATCAAAGCCGCTCGCAGCAGATCGTTGCGGGCGGTTTTTTGTCGAGCCATGAGGCGAGTGCGGCCTGTTGACTATTTCCTAAGTTCCCACATCATGGGCGAACGCCTCAAAAATGGGTTTCCCATGAAAAGCGATGTCTCTTGGAGCAAGTCTTACAGCTGCGATGTCAATGCTTCGCAGCAGGCAATCTGGCAGGTGCTCGCCGACGCCGGCAGATGGAAGCTGTGGAACTCGGGCGTGAAATCAGTCCAGTTGGATGGAAGTTTCGCCACCGGAACCTGGTTTTCGATGGAGCTGCCGGACGGAGACATTATCCGCAGCAAACTTGTCGATGTCAGTGCGCCACAGCGTTTCATCGACGAGACTTTGGTTGGCGAAGCGCTGATTCAGGTTGAGCATAGCATCGAAGCCATGGCCGACGATCAATGTCGGGTCATCTATGCCGTCAACTCTCAAGGGCCTGACGCTCAGGCGATTGGAGAAGCGGTGAGCGCGGATTTTCCGGATGTACTGGCACGGTTGGCAAAATACGTCGGCGAAAGAACTGCCGATCGATGAATGTCACCGCAGTCAGCGAGAAGCTGAAGCGAATAATTTCCGATGTTTCCTGGATGCATGCTACCGGCGCAGCAGCTCAATGGTTCCGGCCTCGTGGATAATCAGCATCCCAAGCGCTACGAGCACGAAGGGCACCACCCGGTTTCCATAGCGCCTGATCGGCGCGCCAATTGTGCGGTGATTGACCAGGTAGTGGGCGGCACCGATCCACATGGCCGTCAGCAAGGCGAAGATGGCGACGATCACCGTAATCTCGCTCATAGTGCGCGTGGCAAATAATGGCGTGTAGATGCTGATATTGTCGCCGCCATTCGCGATCGTCACCATCGCAACCGCCGCGATCTTGCCGTGCCCAAGGGATGCCCCGTTATGATTTTGCGGATCATCGCCGATCTCTGGGCCTTTCCGCCACTCCCAGAGCTTCTTCAGGCCAAGAAGGATCGGCGCGAAACCGAGGAGGCCGATATAGGTGGCGGGGATGACGAGGGAGATCATGGAGGCCAGCAGGCTTGCGCCGCAAAGGGCGGCAACGCCGAGATATTGGCCGATCACGATCTGCCGGGTACGAAATTTGGGATCGATGAAAAAACCGAGCAACACGAAGATGTCATCGACATTCGTCGATACGAACAGGACGACGGCAAGGCCGAAAATCCCGAAGATATTATCCACGATCACTGTTTTCCGCTTCCGATGTCGGATGCATCACCGCGCGGCCAAGTCACGCGGCGGCTGTCATAGAGCTCGAGGGCTCTTGCTTACTTGAAGGCTTCGCCGGGATAGGCGCCCCAGATCTCGGATTGCGCCACCCAGCCTTCGGTGCCGTCGACAGTCGCAAGGCACCAGTCGCCGGTGCATTCGCGGACATTCATCATTACGCCCGGCTGAAGCTTGGCGATGACGGTGCCGGATGGTTGGGCATCGCGCCGCATGTTGACGAAGACCGCCTTGCCCTTGCCCTTCATCCACGGGGCTGCAAGCGCCGAGCGTTGGCCGGAGAGCAGCGACTGGTTGACCCAGCCCTCGGTGCCGTCGGCGTCACGCACGCGCCGCCAATTATCGTATTCCTGAATGATCTCGACCGGCAATCCCTGCTTGAGATAGAGCCATGAGACGGCATAGTCCGCGCTCGGTCCGACGCGCAGGTTGACGCGCTTCGACTTCAGCGTAACGAATCGCGGTAGCGGCAATCCGCTCGGCCCCTTCGCGGCCTGGGCCACGGCGAGATCGGCCGTGGCGCCGGCCATCATCAGGCCGATCGCGAAAATAGCGCAGGACTTCAATACTTTGCCACGCATAGGATTTCCGTTCGTTCATCATGATCAAGGCGCTGTCAGGCTGCCTTTTCGCTCCGACCATCGGCAAATCCTCGGCACCGCCAGCGAGTTTTGTTTGTCTTCGCCTGCGGGTCTGGTAGAAATGCCCGGAACGGGAAAATTATCCTGCTTCTTGGTTAAAAACATCTAAACAAGGCATCGCCGCTCGCCATGACGACGAAGAAAAAACCGAAGGTCTACGTCACGCGCAAACTGCCCGATGCGGTGGAGACGCGGATGCGCGAGCTCTTCGATGCCGAACTCAACATAGACGATCAGCCGCGCACGCAGGCGGAACTCGCCGAAGCTGTCCGGACAGTTGACGTGCTGGTGCCGACGGTTACCGACCGCATCGACGCCGCGCTGATCGAGGAAGCCGGGCCGCAGATGAAGCTGATTGCCAGCTTTTCCAATGGCACCGACCATATCGATGTCGAGGCCGCCGCCCGCAAGGGCATCACGGTCACCAACACACCGAATGTGTTGACCGAGGATACGGCCGACATGACCATGGCGCTCATTCTCGCCGTACCGCGTCGGCTTGCCGAAGGTGCGCGGGTGCTGACGGACAAGCCTGGCGAATGGGCTGGCTGGTCGCCCACATGGATGCTCGGCCGCCGCATTCACGGCAAGCGCATCGGCATTGTCGGCATGGGCCGCATCGGTACCGCCGTTGCCCGTCGCGCCAAGGCCTTCGGCCTTGCCATCCATTATCACAATCGCAAGCGCGTCAGCGCGGCAACGGAAGACGAACTCGAGGCGACCTATTGGGATAGCCTCGACCAGATGCTGGCCCGCGTTGACATCGTTTCGGTCAACTGCCCGTCGACGCCGGCCACCTTCCATCTGATTTCGGCGCGCCGCCTGGCGCTGTTGCAGCCAACCAGTTACATCGTCAACACATCGCGCGGCGATGTCATCGACGAGACGGCGCTGATCAAGATCCTGCGCGAGGGCAAGATCGCCGGCGCCGGCCTCGACGTCTTCGAGAACGAACCATCAGTCAATCCGAAGCTGGTGAAGCTCGCCAACGAGGGTAAGGTGGTGTTGCTGCCGCATATGAGTTCGGCCACGCTCGAAAGCCGCATCGACATGGGCGACAAGGTGATCATCAACATCCGCACCTTCATCGACGGCCACCGCCCGCCGAACCGCGTTCTGCCGTTCCGCTGAGCCAAACCGCGGGCGCATATGCTGTAGGGCATCTTTTGGTCGAAAACGACCAAAGCCGACAATTATGTGCTATACTTGCGAGCTATCAAACGGACGACGGGTGATAGCAATGCTGGAAACGGATAAGGTATTCGCCGGCTCTATCCCGGAAAACTACGACCGCTATATGGTGCCGTTGATTTTCGAGCCGTTCACCACGGATCTTGCACAACGGGCAGCGTCCTTGTCTCCAAGTGCCGTTTTGGAAATTGCCGCAGGCACCGGGGTCGTCACCCGCGCATTGGCGCCGAAACTATCCCCCGACGCAAGCTATATCGTCACCGATCTCAACCAGCCGATGCTCGACTACGCCGCTTCGCGACAAGGCCCCGACATTCGCATCAAATGGCGCCAGGCGGACGCCCTGGCGCTACCGTTTGAAGATGCGGCCTTCGATCTCGTTTGTTGTCAGTTCGGCGCGATGTTCTTTCCCGACCGGTCATCTGCTTACCGCGAAGCAAAACGGGTCCTGAAGCCCGGAGGACATTTCCTATTCAATGTCTGGGATCGGATAGAGGAGAATGTATTTGCGAATGATGTCACGAATGCTCTCGCAAAGATTTTCCCGAACGATCCGCCGCGCTTTCTGGCACGCACGCCGCACGGCTATCACGATACGGCACTGATTCGCAGCGAGCTGGAAGATGCAGGCTTCTCTCATGTGGCGATTGAGACGAGAGCCGAACAAAGCCGTGCATCTTCGCCGCGCATTCCGGCCCTCGCTTATTGTCAGGGAACTCTTCTTCGCAATGAAATCGAGGCGAGGGACGCGGCAAAGCTGGAAGCTGCAACCGACCACGCCACATCAGTGATTGCAGACAGGCATGGTAGCGGCGAAGTTTCCGCCAAAATTCAGGCGCACGTCATCGTGGCTGTGGCCTAAATCAGAGCCTTGCACATCTCGATCGACGTCGTGCGGTCGAAGCCCGCATGGCGGTTCTCGGCGGTTTTCCGGAAGCCCCAGCGTGCGAAAGTAGCGTGATTGCCGGTCAACTCTATCCGTGTTTCCAGCCGCAATACGCCGAGTCCACGCTGCCGCGCCGCCGTCTCCGCAAGCTCCAGCAGGCGCTTGCCGATCCCCTTGCCCTGCGCTGCCGGCAAGACGGCAAGCTTGCCGATATAGAGGCTGCTAGGCTCCGGGCGGCAGAATATGCAGCCGGCTAATTGACTGTCATCCAGCGCGACATAACCGATTTCGCTCCTCGCCTTTTCCTTCACCGATTGCGGCGTCAGCGACAGCGCCGAGGAGGGCGGGTCGATTCGGTCGTTCATATAGGCGAAGGAGGCGAGAATGAGCTTCAGCAGCTCATCCCAGCGGTCGAAGCTGTCATCGAGGCGTTGCAAGATGATTTTGCTCATTCGGCGGCGGCCCTGGCGCGCTTGCGGCGATAGCGGATGGTGTCGAAGCGTGCGGCAAGTCCGTCATAGAGCAGCAGCCGGCCGATCAGCGGTTCGCCGGTACCGGTTATGATCTTGATCGCTTCCATCGCCATCAGCGTGCCGATGACGCCGGTGAGCGCGCCGATGACGCCGGTCTCGGCACAAGCGGGAATGAGGCCTTCGGGCGGCGGCGTCGGAAAGAGGTCGCGATAGCCGGGGTTCAAGACGCCGTCCACGCCGGCCTCGTAGGGCTTCAGCGTCGTCACCGATCCGTCGAACCGGCCGACCGCGCCGGTGACCAGTGGCAGTCGGGCCAATTCGGCCGCGTCGGCGGCGGCGTAGCGCGTGTCGAAATTGTCGGAACCGTCGACGACGAGATTGAAGCCGGCGAGGTGCCGCGCGGCGGTCTCTGTCGAAAAGCGCTCCTCGAAGCGGATCGTGCGTACATGCGGGTTGAGCCGCGCGATGGCGTCAGCCGCACTCTGCGTCTTCAGCTCGCCGATGGTGCCGGTGTCATGAATCACTTGGCGTTGCAGGTTGGAGAGCGAGACGCGGTCGTCATCGGCAATGCCGATCGTGCCGACACCGGCGGCAGCGAGATATTGCAGCACCGGCGCGCCGAGCCCGCCAGCGCCGATTACCAGAACACGCGCTGCTTTCAATTTCTGCTGGCCCGCGCCGCCCACTTCGGGAAGCAGGATATGGCGCTGATAACGGGCGATTTCGTCGGGGGTCAAAGGGTCCATGGCAATGATAATATCACGCTCCGCGGAAAATTTGTCGCTACGATTTTGCGATGCCGCCATGCGAGACGGTGAAGAATTGCGCCCGTTCGCCGAGTGCGGAGAACATCGCCTTGTCGGTGCCGGTCATGAAGGCTTGGCCGCCGAGCCCGTCGATCAGGTCGAAGAGGGCGGCGCGCCGGCCTTCGTCCAGATGTGCGGCGATTTCGTCGAGCAACAGGATCGGCGCATGGCCGGTCAGATTGCCGACGAGGCGGGCATGCGCAAGGATGAGGCCGACCAGCAGCGCCTTCTGCTCTCCCGTCGAGCAGCGCTCCGCCTCCATGTCCTTCTCGCGATGACGCACCAGCAGATCGGTCCGGTGCGGCCCGTCCAGCGTGCGCCCGGCGGCCGCGTCGCGGTAGCGCCCGTCGCGCAACATCCCGGCATAGTGATCCTCGAGATCGAGGGCGGGGCGGTCGAATTGTCCGTCAAGAAAGCCGGAGAGCTCAAGCGCCGCCGAGGGAAAGGGCGTCGCCTCGCGCGTCTCGGCGATCAGCCGGGTGAGAAGGCCGAGCATTTCCTGCCGGGCGAGCGCCATGGCAATGCCGAGGCTTGCCATCTGCTCCTCAATGCCGGAAAGCCAGGAGGGATCGAAGCGGCTTTCGGATAGCAGTTTGTTGCGGCTGCGCATGGCGCGCTCGAAGTCGCTGGCGCGGCGGCCATGCGCCGGATCGAGCGACAGCACCAGCCGATCGAGAAAACGGCGGCGCTCGGAGGAGCCGCCGGTGAACAGTCCGTCCATCGCCGGCGTCAGCCAGAGCACGCGCAGATGGTCGGTAAGTTCGTCGACAGTCTTGGTCTGCGTGCCGTTGATTCGGAGCTTGCGCGACGTCGTCTCGTCGCTTGCGTCGACACCGGTGCCGATCTCGACATTGTCCTCCATGCCCTCAAGCTCGGCGAAGATCGAAAAGCCGTTCGGCGCGCTGACGCGCACGACATCCGCATAGGCCGCGCGCCGCAGGCCGCGCCCGGGCGAGAGCAGAGAGACCGCCTCCATCAGATTGGTCTTGCCGGCGCCATTGTCGCCGGTCAGCACCACATGCCGGTCGTCAAGCGTGAGCGCCGCCGCCGCATAATTGCGGAAGTCGGTCAGCTTCAGGCGCGAGATGAAAACCTTATGCGGCATCGGTCATCCGGATTCTTGGTCAATGGCCGAGGGGTATGCTGAACATTGGTCAAGTGCAAGGATTTTGCCTGCGCCGATGACGAGAGGTTGCCCAACCCGACATCGAGGGCCACCCTCGTCCTTCGACAGGCTCAGGATGAGGGTGGAGCGCCCAAGATTGAGCCACAAAAGATCAGCCCTCATGGTGAGGAGGCCCACAGGGCCGTCTCGAACCACGAGGGCGGGTGATTCGCCTGCAAACAAAAAAACCGGCCGAATCACCGGCCGGCTTTAGGAAAAGCAGCGTGGTTTGCTGCTTAATCGCTGAACGTGTCGAAGAAATCCTTCATCCGGGCGAAGAAGCCGGTTGATTCGGGATTGTTGTCCTTCGAGGAGATCTGTTCGAATTCCTGCAGCAGCTCGCGCTGGCGCTTTGTCAGCTTCTGCGGGGTTTCGATCTGGATCTGGATGTAGAGATCGCCGATCTGGCTGGAGCGCAGCACCGGCATGCCCTTGGCCTTCAGGCGGAATTGCTTGCCGACCTGCGTGCCTTCGGGAACGGTGACGCGCGATTTTGTGCCGTCGAGCGTGGCGACATCGAAGGTGCCGCCAAGTGCCGCCGTCGTCATCGAGATCGGCACCGCGCAATAAAGATCGGCGCCGTCGCGCTGGAAGAACTCATGCGGCTTGACGGAGAGGAAGATGTAGAGATCGCCCGATGGTCCGCCGCGCGTGCCGGCTTCGCCTTCGCCCTGCAGGCGGATGCGCGTGCCGTCCTCGATGCCCGAGGGGATGTTGACCGAGAGCGAGCGCTCTTCGGTAATGCGACCCTGGCCATGGCACTTGCCGCAGGGATCGGGAATGGTCTGGCCGCGACCGTGGCAGGTCGGACAGGTGCGTTCGACCGAGAAGAAGCCTTGCGCGGCACGCACGCGACCCGAGCCCTGGCAGGTGCCGCAGGTCTTCGGCTGCGTGCCCGGCTTGGCGCCGGAGCCGGAGCAGACGTCGCAGGTGATCGAGGTCGGGACACGGATCTGCGCCGTCTTGCCGGTAAAGGCTTCCTCAAGCGAGATTTCCATGTTGTAGCGAAGATCGGCGCCGCGTTCGCGACCGCCGGAGGAGCGCGCGCGGCCGCGGCCGCCACCCATCATCTCGCCGAAAATGTCCTCGAAGATGTCGGAGAAACCGCCACCGCCGCCGCCGCCAAAACCGCCGCCGCCCATGCCGCCATGCTCGAAAGCGGCGTGGCCGTAACGATCATAGGCCGCACGCTTGTTCGGGTCCTTGAGCGTTTCGTAGGCTTCGTTGATCTCCTTGAACTTGCGTTCGGAGTCATTGTCATCAGGGTTTTTATCCGGATGAAATTGCATTGCCAGCTTGCGAAAAGCGCTCTTGAGCTCCTTTTCGTCTGCTGTCCTGGAGACGCCCAATGTCTCGTAATAGTCCGCTTTTGCCATTAAGGATTAGACCCCGGAAATGGATTTCCGGCTGCCCAAAGGCAGCCGGAGCTAAGTTTCCGCAAAACCATTTAAGGTTCGCGCTTATGCAGACCGCTTGCGGTCGTCCTCGTCCTTGATTTCCTCGTAGTCGGCATCGACGACGTCGTCGTGATGGCCGCCTGCCGAGGCATCAGCGGAAGGAGCTTCCGACTGCTGGGCTTCATAGATAGCCTGGCCGAGCTTCATGGAGACTTCCATGAGCGTCTGGGTCTTAGCCTTGATGTCTTCGGCATCCGGATCGGATGCTTCGGTTGCCGTCTTCAGTGCCGTGATAGCCTCGGAGATCGCGTTGCGATCAGCTTCGGTTACCTTGTCGCCAAAGTCCTTCAGCGACTTCTCGCTGGAGTGAATCAGGCTTTCGGCCTGGTTCTTGGCTTCCACGCCTTCGCGGCGCTTCTTGTCTTCGGCAGCGTGCGATTCGGCATCCTTGACCATCTTTTCGATGTCGGCGTCGGAAAGACCACCGGAAGCCTGGATGCGAATCTGCTGTTCCTTGCTGGTGCCCTTGTCCTTGGCCGAAACCTGGACAATGCCGTTGGCGTCGATGTCGAAGGTGACTTCGATCTGCGGGACGCCGCGCGGGGACGGCGGCAGGCCGACGAGGTCGAACTGGCCGAGCAGCTTGTTGTCGGCAGCCATTTCGCGCTCGCCCTGCGAGACGCGGATGGTTACGGCCGACTGGTTGTCATCGGCGGTCGAGAAGGTCTGCGACTTCTTCGTCGGGATCGTCGTGTTACGCTCGATCAGACGGGTGAAGACGCCGCCCAGAGTTTCGATGCCGAGAGACAGCGGGGTCACGTCGAGCAGCAGGACGTCCTTGACGTCGCCCTGCAGAACGCCGGCCTGGATGGCGGCGCCGAGAGCGACGACTTCATCCGGGTTGACGCCCTTGTGCGGCTCCTTGCCGAACAGCTGCTTGACGACTTCCTGTACCTTCGGCATGCGGCTCATGCCGCCGACGAGAACGACTTCGTCGATCTCGGCAGCCGTGACGCCGGCATCCTTGAGGGCAGCCTTGCAAGGCGCGATGGTACGCTGCACGAGGTCATCGACCAGGCTTTCCAGCTTGGCGCGCGTCAGCTTCAGCGTCAGGTGCTTCGGGCCGGTGGCATCAGCGGTGATGAACGGCAGGTTGATTTCGGTCTGCTGTGCCGAAGACAGTTCGATCTTCGCCTTTTCGGCAGCTTCCTTGAGGCGCTGCAGAGCAAGCTTGTCGCCCTTGAGATCGATGCCATTGTCCTTCTTGAACTCGGCGACGAGATATTCGACGAGACGCATGTCGAAGTCTTCACCGCCCAGGAAGGTGTCGCCGTTGGTCGACTTCACTTCGAAGACGCCGTCGCCGATTTCCAGGATCGAGATATCGAAGGTGCCGCCGCCAAGGTCGTAAACGGCGATCGTCTTGCCGTCCTTCTTGTCGAGACCGTAGGCGAGTGCTGCGGCAGTCGGTTCGTTGATGATGCGAAGGACTTCAAGACCGGCGATCCGGCCACCATCCTTGGTTGCCTGGCGCTGTGCGTCGTTGAAGTATGCTGGAACGGTGATGACGGCCTTTTCGACCTTTTCACCGAGATAGGCTTCGGCGGTTTCCTTCATCTTCTGAAGGATCATTGCGGAAATCTGTGCGGGCGAATAGCCCTTGCCCTGTGCTTCGACCCAGGCGTCGCCATTGTCGCCCTTGACGATCGTGAACGGGACAAGATGCTTGTCCTTTTCAACGGTCGGATCTTCGTAGCGGCGGCCGATGAGGCGCTTGACAGCGAAGAGGGTATTGGTGGGGTTAGTGACCGCCTGGCGCTTGGCCGGCTGGCCGACGAGGCGTTCGCCGTCGTCCGAGAAGGCTACCATCGACGGGGTGGTGCGGGCGCCTTCGGCATTTTCGATTACCTTCGCGTCTTTACCGTCCATGACGGCGACGCAGGAATTTGTCGTTCCAAGGTCGATACCAATTACTTTTGCCATGTCATTCTCTCCTTGAAGCAAGCTATCGGAACCCCTGTCAGGCATTCCATTGACAGCCCCTTACGGGATGGTCTTGAGGATTGCGCAGCCATGACTGCGGTGATGTCGCGTATATAAGTAGCGGTTTTACTGACTGCAAGGCAGGAAATTACCCGGAATCCAGCAAAACGAATGGTTTGTCGCTCAAACTCCACAGTGCCGCATTGCGCCTGCGGATCTGAGGAATTGGAGCGACCATGTATCAGATCAGCCTTGCTTCGGCCACGCAAGCGCCAATCACGGGAATCGCATTGTTATTGTCCCAGGATGACGTCCAGAAGCGATGTGCGATGCGGCCTGACCGTTGCCGTCGTCGGGCCGGTATCGCCGACGTCGGCGGGCGGGACATCGCTGGTATCGTAGGGCGTTGAGCTATACGGGTTGTTGTCGTTGGCAAGGTTTGCGGGCGGCAGATCCTCGAGGTCGCCGTTATCAGCGGTTTGATTGCCCTGCTGCTGGATCGTTTGTTGCGCCGGCCGTTGCTGGAGCGTTGGCTGGTTCTGATGCTGCACGGCCTGGCCGCCGCCGAGCGTGCCGGATATGATACTGCCGATCGTCGTCTGCTGCTGGTCAGCGCCAGGTGCGGTTTGCGCCATCGGCAAACCATTGTCGATGATCTGGCCGCCGCCGAAGATCGGGGTTGGCGTCAGGCCCTTGTGCGCGGCGATCATGAATTCCTTCCAGGCCTTGGCCGGCAGCCCGCCGCCGGTCACCTTCTTCATGGATTTGCCGTCGTCATTGCCGAACCAGACGCCCGTCGTCAGATGGCTGGTGAAGCCGACGAACAGCGCGTCGCGGAAGGATTGCGTCGTGCCGCTCTTGCCGGCGGCCTGCCAGCCGGGGATGCGAGCGGCCTTGCCGGTGCCAAAACTGATGACGCCGGCCATCATCGAATTCATGTTGGTGACGACATCAGGGTTCAGAACCCGCGGCGGATTGTCGAAATTCGCCTGGTAGAGCACCTTGCCGGAGGCCGTCGTCACCTTGGTGATCACATGCGGCGTCGCCTTGAAGCCGCCATTCATGAAGGAGGCATAGGCCGAGGTCAGCTCCAGCAGCGACACTTCCGATGTCCCGAGCGCGATCGAGGCATTGGCCTGCAGATCCGATTCGATGCCGAGCCTGTGGGCAACCTTGATCACCTGATCCGGCCCAACTTCGTTCGCAAGCTGGGCGGCGACCGTGTTCAGCGAGTGGGCGATAGCGGTCGCAAGCGTGACCGGACCAGTATATTTCTGCTCGTAATTCACCGGCGCCCAATTGCCGATCTTCACCGGCGCATCGTTGCGAATCGAGTTGGGCGTCAGGCCCATTTCCAGCGCGGCTGTATAGACGAAGGGCTTGAAGGCCGAGCCCGGCTGGCGCTTGGCGGTGACGGCGCGGTTGAACTGGCTCTGCGCATAATCCCGGCCGCCGACCAGCGCGCGGATTGCACCCGTTGCGTCCACGGAAACCAGCGAGGCCTGCGAGGCATTGAGCTTTTTGCCGTCCTTGGCGAGCACGTCGTTCAGCGCCTGTTCGGCCTTTTCTTCCAGCGACATGTCGATGGTGGTGTCGACGGTCAGGTCTTCCTTGACGTCGCCACCGATCAGGCCGGGAAGCTGACCCATGACCATGTCGGCCACATAGTTTTCAGCCCCGCTCCAGTAACTCTTTGCTCGCGTCGGCGGCTGCGACATTGCCGTCTTGATATCGGCCTCGCTAATGAAGCCCTGGTCGCGCATGGCCTGCAGCACGAGCTGGGCGCGGGCTTCGGCAGCGGCGGGATCGCGTGCCGGCGACAGTTTTGATGGTGCCTTGACGAGGCCGGCGAGCATGGCTGCTTCGCCGAGGTTGACGTCGCGCGCCGATTTGTTGAAGTAGCGCCGCGAGGCCGCCTCGACGCCATAGGCGTTCGAGCCGAAATAGACGCGGTTCAGATACATCGCCAGGATCTGGTCCTTGGTGAACTTGTGCTCCAGCCAGATGGCGAGCAGCACTTCCTGCACCTTGCGCTCCAGCGTGCGATCCGGCGACAGGAAGAGGTTCTTGGCGAGCTGCTGCGTCAGCGTTGAGCCGCCCTGAACGGCATGGCCGGTGATCACGTTCGTCACCACCGCGCGGCCAAGGCCGATCGGATCGAAGCCGAAATGGGAATAGAAGCGATGATCCTCGATGGCGATCAGCGCCTCGGGAATGTAGGGCGACATGTCGCCCAGCGCCAAGGCCTCGCCGCCGGTCGTGCCGCGATTGGCGATGATGCTGCCGTCGAGATCGGCGATCTTGACGTTCGGCGGCCGCTCGGGAATGGCCCAGGTGCTGGCGCTCGGCATGCGCGATCCGTAATAGACCACCAGTCCAGCGAGCCCGATGCCAGCCCAGATGCTGAGCACGATGCCCCAATAGATCGCGGAGCGGATGAAGCCGAAGAAGCCGCCGCCGGAGCGCCGCTTTTGCTGCTTGCGCCGGCGGCTCGATCGCCGTGGTTTGTCGGGTTCAGGGGAGTTATCGCGCTTGGAATTTTCACGTCCCGATGAGCGTCCGCCGCCGGCAATGCGTTCGCCGGCGCTGAAACCATCATCGCTACGTTCCTTACCGCTTGAGAAGGATGGTTCTACCCTCTGGCCTGATCTGCTTTTGCCTGCCATTGCGGACTGGTCGTACCCCTGATGGTTCCATGGACCGATATCTGATGCCGGCGTCGCTATGACCGCGCACCTCGCACCCGTTTGGGGACGCGCAAGGGACGCAGCCAGCGCTTTCTACCGGCGCATAAGTTCGAAAATCGATGATGATTTTCGAACTTATGCGCTGCCGGCATTCGCCCACGAAATGGTCGTGAAGACGTTGAAGCCCGAGTGAACTGTAAATGCGGCGATTTAAGGAGGGATTAAGAATCCTCAACCAGGGATCGTGGCGACGGCATCTGTCTGTTCATGACGGTATCGTGCAAGGAACTTTTCCTCTTCTCGGGCATTCTCTTTTCACAAAAACACGAGGGCGAGCGCAATGAGTTCACATGTTGCGATAGAGAATGTTGGCGAGACCAAGCTTCGGGAAGTCTGGAGTATCGAGGATTTCGCGCGGCGGCACAGGATCTGCAAGGAGGAGGAAGTCCGGCTGAAAACCCTGTTCGGCGACTTCGCTACCAAGCAGGAATTGCTATCGAACGCGCAGCGGCCACCCCTGTTCCGCTGACCCGGTTTGGCAGGCCGGAGCGGTGTTCATGGGATGTTCATCGCGGGATCGCTACAACGGCGGGGTCTGCTACGGTGGAGGCTTATCATGTGGAAACGTTTTGAATTGTGGCTGGTTGATCTGTTGGACCGAGTTTTCGGTCTGGAAGAACTCGCCCGCCGCGCCGGCTTTTCAGCCGATGACGCGAAGCGCATCGCGCGCGAGAAATAGGCCGGAACACCTGGGTTCCGATGTCGCCTTCTCATGAATTTTCACGCCATAAAGCGGTATCCTGGCGTGAAATATGACAGATCTCATCCCCGGGATGCGAACCTCCATTTACCCTCTTTGGAGCGCTTCGTCTCCATACGCCGCTCCCGCCAAATTCCATATTTTCGAATGCACTGATTGAGGCTATAGTGACCGCTTGTGGCCGTCTTGCCGCACGGTGCCTAAGACTTGATAGCGCGTGAGGAGGAGTATTCATGCGACACATCAGATGGAGCAATCCGATCGAAATCGGCTTCGCTCAAGACAGTTTCCAGACAGTAAGCGGCCCTTCCGAGGCGCTGAATTGCATGGCCAATCTCTGGCCGGATCGGCGCGGTCCGTTCTATGTGGCCGCGAGAAGTGTTTGCCGGGCCGCGATCGACGGGCGAAAATCCGCCGAGGAAGCCCGAGAGATATTCATTTCCGCCATGCGCGAAGCGCATTTGAAAACCCATTGAGGGCAGAGCGGCGCCATGACGCCGCCTGATCGTCAAACCTTTCGTGTCGGCGGGTGCCGGGCGCTGTCGCGCAACCTGTTGGGGCGTGCTTTCTCCGCCAAGATCATTCGTTTCCTTTAATCATGCTTTGCCGGCGGGCAGCATTGCGGCTGCCATGCATACGGTACCAATGAAAAAGGCCAGCGATGCGGATCGCTGGCCTTTGTTGTTTTACCGCCATCAAGGCGCTTATCGATTGAAGCCTCTCGGGGTCATGCGGCAATCGGACTGCGACGTTGGGCAGGGAGCGACATTGTCCTGGCTGTACTGCCCTGGCGGGCGGCCACTCGGCCGTTGATTATCCTGCCGTTGCGGCTGCGGCTGCGCTTGGGGTTGCGGCTGTGCCTGCTGCGGCTGGGGCTCTGGACGGCGCTGCTGGTTGTCCTGGCGGTTGTCGTCGCGCCGGCGATCCTGCCGGTTTCCGCCCCAACCCTGATTGTCGTCCGGCTGCTGGTTCCAATCGCGGTTGCGATCCCGGCGCGGCTGGCCCGAGTCCTGATTGTTGTCCTGTTGGTTGCCCCAATCACGATTGCGATCCTGGCGTTGCCGGCCCCAATCCCCGTTACCGTCCTGCTGGTTGTTCCAGTCGCGGTTCCGGTCCGGGCGACGATCCCAGTTGCGGCCCGAATCATTATCCCAGCCGGGATTGCGGTCGGGGCGGCGATCCCAGCTCGAATCCGGACGGCGATCGGCCCAGCCTGGTCCCCGGCGCCAACGGTCGCGATCGCGGTAGAAGTCGCGGCCGCGATAATAGCGACCCCAATAGTCATCGACATTGAAGGTGATGGTCGGGATGCCGAGCGGGCGGTAATATTGCGGGGCGACATAGATGCGGCGCGATTGATAGCTTGTCTGGATATACCGGCCGGCGACCCAGCCGCGTCCGCCGACGAAGGAGACGTCGCACCAAGGCGTTTCGTTGAGGCAGCCGTTGATCTCCAGCGGTACGCCGGCGGGAATCATGGTCACCGCTGGATACTGCGTGCTTGGGCCGGACCGCATGTTGACGTTGGCGGTGGCAAAACCTTCCGCAGCTTGCGCGAGTGCCGGTAGCGCAATGAGTGCGGTCAGCGTGATGGCTGCAAGAAGCTTGTGTCTCATGAATGCTCTCCCCCTGCGCGCCGCCGGCTTATGTATTGCCTGGTGGCTACGCCGATTGTTGTTGCCTGCCTGCCTCGCATAGTCGGCAAGAGGCGCACGATGCGATTACAGGATCCGGCATGCCGTTTCCAGTTTCGACAAGATCAAAGCTGGCGCATTTTCGGGATTTTGGAAGATCCAATGCCATTCTTTCAATCTTTTCCATGGTTTTAAGAGAGTTTGCATGAATGCAGCTTGAACGGGTGCGCGCAAAGCCATCAAAATCTCTGGGAATATTTAGGAAGGTTTACTTATTATTTCGGGCGGCATCGCGATTTCATTCTATCGACCTTGAAATCACCGCATTCCCACCCGATATAGGGTTCAGTCATGCAGCCTATGAATGCGTGGCGCGCTTCAAAGCGAGCCCCTTGTATTCCCTGGATGTTGCGAAAGTCACGTTGACCATGTGTTAACCTTTCGCAATCAATCTGGCTGCAGTATCCATCTTTCAACTTTGACCACGGATGTACTGGCACTGATGTGAAGATGGATGACGAAAGGCCGGTTTATTCCGGCCTTTTTGTTTATTGACTGTTGGTGGCGTGCTTTGCGGAAGCGGAGCGCGCCATTTTATTTTGGCCCATTATTTTGCCCAAAGAAAAACCGCCACGGTTGCCCGCGGCGGTTTCATGGAAAGAAGCGCCCGACGCAGCCGGGCGAAATCCTTTAGTTGACGGCTTTGGCAGCGACCTTGACCGACTTTGCGGCAACAGGTCCCTTTTCAGCCGGAACATAGCCGGCGCCGATCGCGACGTTCAGCGAGATGTAATCGATAGCGCTCTGCTGGATAGCCGTTGCAAGGCTTTCCTGCGCGGTCGAAACGTTGCGCTGAGCATCGAGAACGTCGAGCAGCGAGGAGGCGCCGTCCTTATAGCTAGCCGTCGAGAGCGAGAGGGCTTCCTGGTAGGACTTCACCTGCGCACGCAGCGCCGAGACCGTCTGGGCATCGCGGCTGACGGCCGACAGGGCGTTTTCAACCTGTTCGACGGCGGTCAGCACGGTCTGCTTCCAGACGACATACTGTTCGCGGCTCGACGATTCGGCGGTCTTGACGTTGGCGCGAAGTGCGCCGCCGTCGAAGATCGGCAGCGTCAAGGTCGGACCGAACGACCAGGTCGTCAGGCTACCGCTCCTGGACGACGTGTGAACGTAGGACGGCGAGATGGCGCCGCTCAGCGTAATCGTCGGGAAGAGCTGTGCTTCCGCCACGCCGATCTGGGCAGTCGCGGCGGCGAGCGTACGTTCGGCGGCGCGAATGTCAGGCCGGTTGCGGATCAGGTCGGCTGGAATACCCGAATTGACGCGACCGCGGAATACCGGCTGGCTGCCGCCGCCCTGCAGCTGGGCAATAATGGTTGCCGACGGCACGTTGAGCAGGGTTGCGATATGGTGCACGGATTGGCGATAGCTGATTTCGAGGCCAGGAACTTCCGAAAGCGTCGAATTGACCAGACCTTCGGCCTGGACGACATCGAGGCGCGAGGCGGCACCGGCCTCAAGCTGGAACTTGGTCAGGGACAGCGTCTCGCGGCGGGACTTCAAGTTGTCCTGCGCAATCCGGATGCGGGCTTGATAGTAGCGAGCGTTGACGTAGCTGTTCGCCAGATCCTGCAGATAGGTCAGGCGAGCGGTGTCGACATTGGAATAGGCCGCATCAAGCGATGCCACGGCGCCTTCCTTGGCGCGGCGGTACTGACCCCAGAGGTCGAGCAGCCATGAAGCCGAAGCTCCCCCGCTGCTGGAGTTTTGCGTTTCGTCCTGCGTGCGCAGGCTGCCCTTCTGGCCGCTGGTCGTATGGTCGCCGGAAACGGTAAGGCTCGGCAATCCGCCAGCACCAGCGGTAACGACCGCGGCCTGCGCCTGATTGATGCGTTCCAGCGATTGCTGGATGTTAAGGTTCTCTGCAAGTCCCTGTTCGGCAAACGAAGTCAGTTTTGAGTCGCCGAAGGCCGTCCACCACTTGGAGCCGGCCACGTCATTGTTGATCTTCGTACCGCCCTCCGAGAATTTGGCCGGGAGAGGCATTTCCGGTGGCTTATGATCGGGGCCGCTAACGCAACCTGCTAGAAGAAGAAGCAGGGCGGGGGCGGCAGTACGAATGGATACCATCACATTATCCCACAATTCAATTTACATGATCATTATATTAACGGGGTCAACATGACCCCATATGTGTCGGCGCTCCTGCCTACGCAATACAATAAATGGCCCGAAGCAGTCGGCGCCAATCTAGCAACGAGTTTTGCAATAGCACAGTACCTTTTGCCATTTCTCGTCGGCGAACATATGGGGGATCGTGACAAATATCAGGCTTTTGGTAAAAAAATTATAAAGTGTTGCAAAAAACATACCCTATCCACCGCTACCTAAAGCGGTGGAGAGCCTTAAATTTGGCGCCAAATGCAACTTCGGGGCGGTGCTCTTGCCTGATGAGCGGTCGCAACGACGACCCGCCAGCGCTTAGAAATAGCGCTGGAGGCTTGCGCGAACCCGGTCGCGCGGTGTTGCACCGCGGTCGTCGGGAACGAAAGGCGTGCCCGTGATAGCCTCGTAAGCGCTGATATACACTTTCGAAGTCTGCTCAACGAGGTCAAGCGGGATCTCCGGTATCTCGTCCTTATAAGGGTCGCAGCGTTCGGCCACCCAGGCACGGACAAAATCCTTGTCGAAGCTTGCGGGGCGGGCGCCCTTGTCGAAGCTGTCCTGGTAACTGTCGGCCAGCCAGTAGCGGCTGCTGTCCGGCGTATGGATCTCGTCGGCAAGGATGATGGTGCCGTTTTCGTCGGTGCCGAATTCATACTTGGTGTCGACGAGGATCAGCCCTTGCTTGCGGGCGATCTCCTGGCCGCGCGCAAACAGGGCCAGCGCGTAGTCCGACAGGGTCTGCCATTGCTCCCTGGTCAGAAGTCCGCCTTCGATGATCTGCGCCGGCGTCAGCGGTTCGTCGTGGCCGCCGTCGAATTCCTTGCTGGTCGGTGTGATGATCGGGGTCGGCAGGATCTGGTTGTCGCGCATGCCGTCCGGCAGCGTGATGCCGTACATCTCGCGCTGACCCTTCTTATAGAGTGTCAGGATCGAGGTGCCGGTGGTGCCGGCGAGGTAGCCGCGCACGACGACTTCCACCGGCAATATGTCGAGCCGCTTGCCGACGACGACATTCGGGTCGGGATAGGCGATGACATGGTTCGGGCAGATGTCCTTGGTGGCCTCAAACCAGTAGCGCGCCGTCTGCGTCAGCACCTGGCCCTTATAAGGAATGCAGGTGAGGATGCGGTCGAAGGCGCTGAGCCGATCGGTGCTGATGATGATGCGACTGCCGTCCGGCAGATCGTAATTCTCGCGCACCTTGCCGCGGTAATAATTGGGCAGTTCCGGAAAATGGGCTTCGGAGAGAATTCGCAACACGGTCACCAGCAAGCTCGTGCATCCGCCCTGCGGACGCTTCATCACTGGACCCTTAATTTGTGTTCCGCCGATGTCAAGTAAAGCGCGGCCTCAAATCCGGAACCCGCCAATCAAGGCCGGCGCCAGCCGCCATTTCCGGTCTTGTCGAGGATCGGCGTCGAAAACACGCCGACGATCCGCTCGCTCCATGGCTTGCCGGATGCATTGACCCGCTCCCGCCACCGCTCGGATTGCAGCATGGCCGCACCAATGACCACTGGTTCGATGGCGCATGCGCTCAAAAGCTCCAGGCCCGAGACGATCGAGGCGCCGCTGGAGATCACGTCGTCAATCAGCGCCACCCGCTTCCCTTGCAACAGCGGCAGCATGCGTGGGTCTATATAAAGACGTTTCTCCTGGTTCGGCGTGGTGATCGAGGACAGCGGCACCGACAGCTCCTCGCGATACCAGAACTTGCGCGATGTCCCGAGCGGTACATAGCGCTCGTGGCCGAGTGCCCGGGCGACCGCGCTTGCCAATGTCAGCCCGAGCGTCGGCAGCCCGGCGACGACGTCGACATTATAGGCCGCGATGCGATCAGCAAGTGCTTGCGCCAGCGCCTCCTGCACGGAAAAGCCTGCCTGGTTGATGATCAGCGACGCCAGCGCGTGCTCGCCGTCGGCCAGCAAGCGGATCGGCAGGCGCAATTGCCGCCCGTCAGGCAGTTCCGCCACGTAGACATCGCGGAATTCGCCCGATGTCGGAAAGCTCTGCGGTGGATGAAGTTCCTGCCAGAAATCATGGGGCTCCATTGCGTCCCGCCTTCATTCCGTTTCGTCCGGTCTTTTCCATGCCGGCGCGCCGGCGCAGCCCGAGAACCTCCGCCTCTGTCAGCGCCCTGACCGCGCCCTTCGCGAGATCGCCGAGCGCGATGTCGCCAAAGGCAACACGCACCAGCCGCAGGCACTCGACGCCGAGTACCTCCAGCATCCGGCGGATCTGCCGGTTGCGGCCCTCCTTGAGCTCGACCTCGATCCAGCCGTTGCGATCGCCGCTGCGCAGCAGGCGGGCGGCGGTCGCGGTCAGGAGTTCGCCGTCGTCGATCACACCGCGCTCCATGCGATCCAACAGTTCCTGCTCCATGATCGTATTGACTTGCACATGATAGATCTTGCCCACATGGCTGATCGGATCGAGCAGCGTCTGCGCCAGCACGGTGTCATTGGTAAAGAGAAGCAGCCCTTCGCTTGCCTTGTCCAGCCGTCCGACCGGCGCCAGATGCCGGGCGTCGATATCCCTAAGGCAATCATAGACCGTCGGCCGCCCCTCGGGATCGTCACGCGTCGTCACCAGCCCGCGTGGCTTGTTCAGCATGAAATAGAGCTTCTTTTCCGCAGCTATCGCCTCGCCGTCGATGGCGATCCGCGCCCGGTCGAGATCGATCCAGGCGGTGGGGTCAGTGATCTCCCGGCCGTCGACCGTCACGCGGCCGGCAGCAATCAAAGCTTCCGCCTGCGTACGCGAGCAATAGCCGAGCTTCGACAGCGCCCGCGGCAACGTCACGCGTTTGCCGTCGCTCTCCTGCCGGCCCTTCGCCGGCTTGCCCGATCTCTGCGGAGAATGCCTTTGGCTCACCCTAGCCTCCTCCTTGTGCTGCCATGGTCAGGCGCGCCGGCCTGACGATGCCAATCCTTTCGCATGAGGATCGCCACGACGCAAATCCCGGAACGGGGAAATGCGTGAGGTCTGGCAGGGCTCGCGCCTTGTCGACACGAGCCCTACCGGAGAGCCGGAGCGGCGATGGGGTCGGGTAGGACGACATCGGGGCCGGTGTCGCCCTTCGCTCCGGAGGGACGGCGATAAACCTGCCTGGCGTCTGTTTCAGGGCTTTTTCAGAAAGGCGGAAATTTGTTACAGTTTGTAACGTCGGTCGTTTCCCTGTTGTCAAACACACCCTTTGCCTCGCATGGATGTGCCATGGCTTCCGCATCGCTGCTATTGGTCGAGGACGACCGCGAAATAAGAGCACTCCTCGAGGAGTTCCTCAGCCGCGAGGATTTTGCCGTCGAGGCGGTCGAAAGTGCTGCCGCCATGGATCGCGCGCTGGCCAGGGGCTTTCCCGATCTCATCATCCTCGATCTGATGCTGCCCGGTGAGGACGGTCTGTCGGCCTGCCGCCGCATTCGGGCGCGCAGTCGCGTACCGATCCTGATGCTGACCGCGAAATCCGAGGATATCGACCGCATTCTCGGCCTGGAAATGGGCGCCGACGATTATCTCGGCAAGCCCTTCAATCCGCGCGAGCTTCTGGCGCGCATCCGGGCCATTCTGCGCCGTGCCGGGCCGGAGCGCTCGGAAGAGGCAAGAGGCCAGCGGCGGCGCAAGAGCTTCGCCGGCCTGATCGTCGATCTCGACGGCAGGGCGATCGAGATGGAAGGCGAAGGCCCGCTGCGCCTGACGACTGCCGAGTTCGACCTGCTCATCTGCTTCCTCGAACGGCCGCGCCGGGTACTGTCGCGCGATCAGCTGCTTGACTGGACGCGCGGTCGCGGTGCCGACCCCTTCGATCGCACCATCGATGTCACTGTCTCGCGGCTGCGCACCAAGCTGGCGCAGTATCTGCCGGATGGCGCACAGTTGATCACCACGGTGCGCAATGCCGGCTATCTGTTGACCGCTGAAGTGAGGGATGTCTGAGCCATGAGGAAACTTGGTCTCGTTTCTCGTATCATCATGATCGTCGCAGTGGCGCTGTTCATCATCCAGCTTGCCGCTTTCGTTGCCGCCAGCCTGAAGCCCGACACGCCGCTCAGCCACGAGTTTTCCCCGG